>JAGHDJ010000124.1 GCA_021159955.1 Dehalococcoidia bacterium | reverse complement strand
GTAATGCTATTCTATCTCATCCGGAGATATAAGCAAAGACAGCGCTTGGTTCAGTTCTGGCGGTGAAGCAGGTTATTGTGCTTAATAAATCCCCTGGCACGATTAACCTCCATATCCCAGATGTGATTTGAGACTGTCCTGCTGGACGCGGGTAATTCCATTATAAACTGACTTCTTAAGAAATCTCGTTGCTATCCTCAGTCAAGGCAGTTGTAATGAAGGCAGTTATCTCTGCCTTGGTTGGTATCTGTCCTGAGCAGACTAACTTCTCGTCAATTACCAGTCCTGGAGTGGTCAGAATGGGATAATTCGTTATCTCTTTAATATTCCTGACCTCTTCAATCTCAGCGTCGATACCGAGTTCGTTGACTGCTTCTCTAGTTGCCTGTTTAAGTTGATGACAGCGAGTGCACCCCGGACCGAGAATCTTGATTTCCATTTCAAACCTCCTTTTTGTGTTTACTGCGCTATCAGACCGAAGATATAGCCGGAAATGGTGGCAAACACTACCACCAGTGCTACATAAGTAAGAGTTTTCTTTGCTCCCATAATACTGCGGATAGCTAGCATGTTGGGTAACGAAAGTGCTGGTCCTGCGAGCAATAGAGATAGCGCTGGTCCTTTGCCCATACCCAGATCCATAAAGGCTTTGATGATAGGTACCTCGGTTAGTGTAGCGAAATACATCAGCGCTCCCACGAGAGAGGCTATGAAGTTGGCGAAAAGTGAATTGCCACCCACATAAGGGACAATCACTCTCTCGGGGACAAGGTCAACTATGATTCCAGCGACAAATACTCCCACGAGCAGCCATGGTATGACGAGACGAACAAACCGCAGAGTTTCTCTCATCCACTGCCTGATTTCACTTTTGGTAAACCAGCGCCAGAGTATGCCTCCCAGTATTGCCAGGGAAACGCCTGTAGCTACCCAATGTTTGGCAGCGGCAAAGATTAAAATACTCACAAGTGTGGTGATAAAGATGACTTGTAGCTGCCAACTCTTACCCTCCTGCTCAGCGCATAGTGTCTCAAAGACCTCAGTATCTTTAGCAGTATTTTCTTTCCTGTAAATAAGAGACATAAGGAAGCCAATGCCGACGGCAAAGACAATGGCGCCAATGGCTCGTGCTATGCCGAGGTCATAACCCAGGATGCGTGCCGAATAGACAATAGCGAGAACATTGATAGCTGGACCAGAGTAAAGGAATGCTATCGCCGGGCCTATTCCTGCGCCTCTTTTGTATATGCTGCCGAATAGGGGTAGCACAGTGCAAGAGCACACTGCCAGAATTGCACCTGATACCGAAGCGACACCATATGATTGAAACTTTTTTGTCCCTGGTCCGAAATACTTGAGGATAGAGGCTTGAGAGACGAAAACGGCGATTGCTCCTGCAATGAAGAATGCTGGCACCAGACAGGTAAGCACGTGCATTGACAGATATTCAAGCAGTGCATTTAGCCCGCTATGGAAAAGCTCGTTAATGATTGTCATTGCAACTCCATTCTTTAGTGCGCATTAACGCATATTATAAAGATAAAAAAATTAGCTGACTATTTTACAGGTACGTATTTTCCCAGCGCAGCTCGGCCCCACGCGTTCCGTTTTTCTGAGCTGCTCCCTGTCCAGCTTCGCCACTGAGTTGCCCTCAAGCGCTTTAGTTACAGCCCGTACTATGTCGGGTAAATAGTCCTCAGTCCCTTCCTTGTTAAGGGAGTATAGTGACCACAAGCCATCTTTCCTTAGCTTGAGAAAACCGGCATTATATAAAGTGCTGAGGTTGCGAGATGCCCTGGTCTGTGAGATATCCAGTGCTTGCATTACTTCACAGACACAGCACTCTTTCTCCATGAGAATATTCAGTATTCTGATTCTAGTTTCGTCTGATAGGGCTTTGAAAGCTCTTACTACGTCTCTCATAATAAAATCCTTTTGAATATATGCGCATCTACGCTTGTATATTATGATACATTGGTGGGGTTGTCAACAAGTCTTATGTGTCGTATGTTTAATAGCTATCGTTGCTGTCGTAAAGTCAATGCGATGTCTATCGCTGGTGTTTTAGCGAATGTATTCACGTGTAGCACATCACCTGGGTTGCAGCTAGGAAAGGTGGCGGAGTTGCCGTTATTCAGGGCTACATAGTATCTGATTGACCAAAATCAGTGGTCAGTGTTATTACAGCACTTATTGTCTGTCAGATTGGCTAGGACATTCTGACACAGAGTATTGCGACGATGACGAATATCACAGCCAGAACTATGGTGACGTGAAGGAGGGTTCTCTCTACACCTCGTTTTGTGCGGTAACTGGAATCTGACTGACCGAAGGTTGCCCCCAGCCCTCCACCTTTTGTTTGCAGTAGAATTACTGCTATTAATGCTATTGCAATTACTATTTGAGCTATATAAAGATATGTTGGCACTCTATCCTTCTCCTTCAGTTAAATTATGTTTCAAGAGTGAACTTACCGTTTTAGCGTCAACTCTTCCTTTGGTCTTTCTCATTACCTGCCCCAGCAGATATTTGAGGCTTGCTTCTTTTCCCCGTTTGAAATCGGCGACTGCCTTCTCGTTTTCCGCCATTACCTGTCTTACTGCCTCGTTGATAGCATCTGTGTCTCCGATTTGTGCCAGATTTTTTTCGGCTACGATGTCGCCGGCGTGTTTTCCGCTGTTGAACATCTCTTCCAGTACCTTTTTGGCTGTTCCGATGTTGATAGTCTTGTTGTTTATCAAGGTGAGCATCTCACCCAGGTGCAGAGGGGTAATCCTGGTTTGGTCAATCTCGATGCCGCTGATATTTAGCAGTCGCGAGAACTCTCCCAATAGCCAGTTGCTCACCTCTTTTGCCGTTTCGTTCAAAGGCTGGTTTTTAAGAGAGTTGGTAGTCAGACAATTTTCGAAATAGTCAGCCAGAGGCTTTGAGCTGGTCAACAGACTGGCATCGTAAGCTGATAGCCCATATCGACTCATAAAGCGCTCAAGCTTATCCTGAGGCAGCTCTGGCAGTTTCTTCTTGATATTATCCACCCATTCCCTGCTTATTATAAGCGGTGGCAGATCTGGCTCGGGGAAGTAACGATAGTCATTAGATTCTTCCTTGCTTCTTTGAGATACGGTTATTCCCCTTTCCTCTGACCAGCCGCGAGTTTCCATTCTTATGCGTTCGCCATTTTTTACAGCTTCCCTCTGTCGTTTGTCCTCGTAGGTGAGTGCCAGATATACTGCCTTGAAGCTGTTCATATTCTTAACTTCAACCTTAATGGGGCTGATGTCGGCTCCCTCTGCCCTGAGGCTGATATTGGCATCACAGCGCAGGTTGCCATCCTCCATATTTGCGGTAGATATACCCAGATAGCGGGCGATACTGCGCAGTCTCATCAGATATTGACGGGCTTCTTCTGCTGAACGTATATCCGGTTCGCTTACAGTTTCCATAAGAGGTACGCCGGAGCGGTTGACGTCTACGATGCTGAAGGATTCACCCTTTGGTGACGTACGGTGATGAAGTTTGGAGACATCTTCCTCCAGGTGAACACGGGTTATGCTTATTCTCCTTGTCTCTCCGTTGGCTTCAATGTCTATCCATCCGTGATGTGCAATGGGGGCATCAAATTGTGAAATCTGGTATCCTTTCATCAGGTCGGGGTAGGGGTAGCTCTTGCGGTCAAATCTGGTGTATTCCGAAATCTGGCAGTTCATAGCCAGACCCATCATTACTGTATATTCCACTGCACGCTGGTTGATTACAGGCAAAGCTCCTGGTAACCCCAGACACACCGGACAGACGTGGCTGTTGGGCGGGTCGTTGGAATAATCCACAGAGCAGGGGCAATACATCTTACTCTCTGTCGAGAGTTGAATGTGAACTTCTAGTCCGATAATAGTCTCGTAATCCATATTCTACGTCACACAGTATATTCCATATTTACTTACCGATGCAAAATTGGCTGAAGATGCTCTCCAGTAATTCCTCTCCTATGGTCTCGCCTGTTATTTCACCCATGGCATTGACGGCGTTGGTGATGTCTATGGTAATGAAATCATCCGGCATATCGCCTGCGATATCCTCCAGGGTTTTATCTATGTGAGAGCTCGCCCTTTCCAGTGCCTGTTTGTGCCGCGGATTGCTTACCAGCAGGGTGTCGGATGAGGTAATTTCTCCTCCCAGCACCAGTTCTGTCATCTTTTCCTCCAGTGCAGGGATTCCTTCTCCTGTGAGGGCACAGGTGGATATGATGTCCCAGGGGAAATCGCTTGCGTCGGCTTGCCGGGGCAGGTCGGACTTGTTGGCAGCCATTACCACTTTTTTGTCGTTCAGCAGGGTTGCTATTTCTTTATCGACCGGTGTCAGTGGTGTGCTGGTATCGAGCACGAAGAGGATGAGGTCGGCACTTTCCACTGCCTTACGGCTGCGCTCTACTCCCATAGATTCTACCACGTCTGCGGTGTCTGTTATGCCGGCGGTATCACCCAGTATGAAGGGAATACCGTTTATGCTGACTGTTTCTTCGATGATGTCCCTGGTGGTTCCAGGGATAGGGGTAACTATAGCGCGATTTTCCCTCAGCAGGTGATTCAGCAGGCTGGATTTGCCCACGTTGGGGCGTCCCACTATGGCAGTTCGCACTCCCTGCCGATAGACCATTCCTCTATCAGCAGAGGCGACGAGGTGTTTTAAGGTGGTGTGTATCTGCTCAAGCTGTGGGGCCGTTTCTCGTTCTTCCACTTCGTCTTCGGGAAAATCCACCCTGGCGGTGAAGTAAGCTAGTATTGCCATCAGTTCGGAGCGGATTGCCTTGACTCTACCTGATAGTTTTCCTCCCAGTCCCTGCATTGCCACGCGCAGTCCAGCTTCGGTTTTTGCGCTGATGATATCTGCTACGGATTCTGCCTGTGCCAGGTCTAATCTGCCGTTCAGAAATGCCCTCAGGGTGAATTCGCCGGGGTTGGCTAATCTTGCTCCATAATGCAGTGCCAACTGCAGGATATGCCGAAGGGGCATCGGTCCACCGTGGCAGTTGATTTCCACCACGTCTTCACGGGTATAGGTATGCGGCGCTGCCATATAAGAGACCAGCACCTCGTCTATTATCTCATTGTTTTTCGGGTCAATGATGTGTCCATGAACTAACTTGTGATCCGATAACTCGTGCTGAAAGAACTCAGCGGCGATTGAGCGCGAATCACTCCCGCTCAGGCGAACAATTCCTATTCCACCCTCTCCAATGGGTGTAGATATGGCGACGATGGTATCCTGATACATATTTCCTTCTCTCCAGTGCCATATCTTACCACATTC
>JAGHDJ010000112.1 GCA_021159955.1 Dehalococcoidia bacterium | reverse complement strand
TTTTATAATGGACGCTACATTATGATTTTCTAAGATGTGGTGTTTATGAAGGTAGTGTCAATAGTTGGAATGAGTGGCTCAGGCAAGTCTGAGATATCAAGGATGTTTGAGCGCAGTGGTTTTATCAGGGTGAGATTTGGTGATATTACTGACGAAGAGATTGCCCGCAGAGATTGGGAACTGAATGAGGAAAATGAGCGTCGTGCGAGAGAGTTATTACGCAAAGAGTATGGTATGGCTGTATATGCTGAACTCAATCTGCCGCGCATTGATGCGGCGCTGGAGGGGGCAAATGTTGTGGTGGATGGCTTGTATTCCTGGGAGGAATATAAACTGTTGCGCAAATACTACGGCGAGAACTTTATTGTGGTGTCGGTGTGTTCCTCTCCTGATGTGAGGTATCGGCGATTGGAGTCGAGGGCAGTGCGCGGATTGAAGCGCGATGAAGCGATAAGACGCGATGCTGCGGAGATAGAAAATCTCAATAAGGGTGGGCCTATAGCTATGGCTGATATTGCCCTTGTTAATGAGTCTTCTCTCAAAGATTTGGGAGAGCAGGTGCAGAGGGTTATCGCAGGATTGAGATGAGGGGAAAATGAGGCCGGATATTGACGAGTATTTTTTGAAGATAGCTTCAGTGGTAGCGGAGCGTTCTACCTGCCTGAGGCATCATGTGGGAGCGGTGGCAGTAAGGAACAAACACATATTGTCTACCGGATATAATGGGGCGGCTGCCGGATTGAAAGACTGTCTTGAACTTGGCTGTCTCAGGGATGAGCTGGGTATCCCTTCGGGGACCAGACATGAAATATGCCGTGGTATACACGCTGAACAGAACGTGATAATACAGGCATCTCTCCACGGTGTAAGTATTGATGGCAGTACTCTTTACTGTACTCACACCCCATGCATACTCTGTGCCAAGATGCTGGTAAATGCCAGGATAAAACGTTTTGTTACCTTTGGCAAGTATCAGGACGATAGTTTTAAGGAGTTGTTCCGTGAAGCAGGCATAGAGATCGATATAAGACAGAAACCCTCTTCCAATATCACCTACCTCAAATAGCAGGTCTCTCTCTAGAATATTCTTTCCCCAATAAGCTGTTGTCTCAAAAAGACACATAATGGGCATTAAATCTCCATAATCTCTCCATATTGGTGTTATATCATCGGTGTAAGAGATTTGGTGAAAGCCAAAAATTATTAACGGAGGTATGGAGATGAACAAGAAATGGAAGGTAGTAATATCGGTGGTGGCAGGAGTTGTAGCACTAACGGCTGTCTTTGGCGGCGTTGCCCTTGCGGATGAAAAGGGTGACTGTAGTTATGATTGTGCCCAGGTGCAAATGCAGAGATGTGGAGAGGGGCAGGGTTTGGTGATGGGGCGCGTTATTGGTTTGGGAACACTGACTGAGCTGCTTGGCATAGATGCCGATGAAGTAAGAGAACAGCGTCAGGAAGGCAAGAGTCTGGCAGAAATTGCTGCGGAGCAGGGGGTTGATGAAAATACCCTGGTTTCCACACTTGTCTCGGTTGTTGGAGTGAATATACAGCAGAGAGTTGATGCCGGCATCATCACTCAGGAGCGAGCTGACCTATTGCTGGAGCTCGTTACTGAACGCGTAACGAATGCAGTTAACAGAACTGAGATTGGTTCTGTTGGACAGGGGCAGCGCCCAGGATTTGCCTCGCGAGCACATGGTGGTCGCCTGGGTGGTGGTCGTTATGGCGGGAATGGTATAGGAATGCAGAGAGTCCAAAGCTTTTCATAGTTCCTTCTTTTTGAGTTCCTGGTTTCTGAATAGGGCTGGGAAATAAAGGCAGATGGTGTGAGCGTAGTGCTCTCGCTATCTGCCTGTTTGACAAATGGGCATCATATAGCGAATATAGAATTATATTAAGATATTCCAGGTGGTTTGAAGATTGGAGATAATGTGCCAACGCAGAAAATTCTGGTAGTTGATGATGAGGAGAAGATAGTCAATATAGTGCGAGCCTATCTTGAGAAAGAGAGCTACAGAGTAAATGTTGCTTTTGATGGAAGGGTTGCTTTGGATATGGCGCGCAGGTATAAGCCGGACCTTGTAATTCTTGATTTGATGCTCCCCGAGATATCGGGGTGGGATGTGTGCCGCACATTGCGTGGGGAATCGAATGTTCCTGTCATTATGCTTACTGCTCGTGATGAGGATACGGACAAGATAGTCGGACTCGAAATTGGAGCTGACGACTACGTGACCAAGCCATTCAATCCTAAAGAACTGGTGTCTCGTGTGCGGGCAGTGCTCAGGCGCGTTGACAAACAGGAAAAAGGGCGGGCTATTATAGAGGTTGGCGGACTCATCATTGATATTGAAAAACATCAGGTGCACAGGGGAGATGAGCAAATTGAGCTTACCCCAATTGAGTTTGATTTGCTTAGTCTGCTGGCACAGAGTCAGGGGCGAGTTTACAGCCGTATGCAGATATTGGATAAACTACAGGATGATGCCTATGAAGG
>JAGHDJ010000143.1 GCA_021159955.1 Dehalococcoidia bacterium | reverse complement strand
TAGGACAGAAATCAGATACTTCCTTCATTAAGAACAACAAGATAAATACAGGCAGAGGAGGGGTCATACTTGCTGACCCACGAACATTAGCCACAGAGCAACAAGGAGTTTTTGCAGGAGGCGACGTGGTCACAGGTCCACAAACAGTAATTGAAGCCATCGCAGCCGGACAGAGGGCGGCATGCTCCATTAAGAGATACCTTCAAGGAGAAGAACTATTGCCACGAATGGAACGGGATGATCAGGAAGTTATTCCCGTTACGCAAATATTTCCAACGGATGAAGAACTACAACAGAAAGCCAGATTCGAGAGCTCTCATATCCCGATAACCGACAGGGTTAGCAGTTTCAAAGAAGTGGCTATGAGCTATGATGCTGACATTGCTAAAAAAGAATCTGCAAGATGCCTTAGATGCGATCTAGAAGTTTAAGGCGAGGGGCGAGATGAAAAAAATAAGTATGACCATCAATGGAAGGCAGGTGGAAGGGAGGGAAGGAGACACTGTACTCGAGGTATGTCAGTCTAATGGTATTGACGTGCCCACCCTATGCCACATTAAAGGGCTGTCAAATACAGGAGCCTGCCGAATGTGCGTGGTAGAGATAGAGGGAGAAAGAAACGTAACTCCATCCTGCACTTACCCTGCAAGGGATGGACTGATAATTAAAACAGATACCGAAAGAGTAGAAAAATATCGACGTATGGTTCTGGAGCTCCTTTTCACAGAACGGAATCACTTCTGTATGTTCTGTGAAGCCAGCGGGGATTGCGAACTGCAGAGTTTAGCCTATCGTTACCAGATGGATAATGTGCGTTTCCATTATAACTATCCCTCTCTGCCAACGGACCTACTGAACGATTATATTGCAATCGACCACAATCGCTGTGTCCTCTGTGGTAGATGCATTCGAATGTGCAACGAGATAGCAGCCAATCACACCCTCTCCTTTGCCAGTCACGGCTGGAAGACAACGGTAGTAGCTGATTTAAACCAGCCATTGGGAGAATCATCCTGTACTTCCTGCGGCGCCTGCGTGCAAGTTTGCCCCACTGGAGCTATCTTCAGCAGGTCAAGCGTCTATAAAGGCAGAGACGCCGAATGCCAGGAGATAAAAACTGCCTGTCCGCTCTGCAGTGTTGGTTGTGAATTAAACGTCAAGGTTAAAGACAACAATCTGGTGAAAATTGAGTCACCAGAACCCAGCTTACCCAAGGGAACTCTCTGTAAGAAGGGGCGCTTCGACCTGCTTTTGGAGAATCGGATAAGGATTACTTCACCACTGATGAGGAATAAAAGTGGCAAACTGGAAGAATCGCAAATGGCTGATGCAATAGAGTCCGTCGTTAATATAGCTGAAACAAGGGGTAACTTTGCCGGAATAATCTCCACCCAATATCCCAATGAGACGCTCACTTTATTCCAGCGGTTCATGCGCGATGTGATAGGGACAGACAACATCGACACCACCGATGGAAAGAGTTACCGCCTAATCGCAAAAGGCATAGGTCAGTTCCAGGACGGAACAAGAGGTCTGGATATCGGGTGCTCATTAGAGGAGATACTTCGTGCAGGTTGCATAATGCTGGTAGGCGCAGACCCGCTAAAAACACATCCCGTTGTAGCCACCTTCATCAAAAGGGCAATAACTGAAAGGGGAGCAAAATTAATAGTAATAAATTCTACCAGAGATGTGTTTCCCCACTGGACTGACGCTTGGTTAAAACCTGAAGCAGGTAGCGAAGCAGTCCTGCTCAACGGATTAGCCAAATGTCAAGGATTGCGCGAATGCGCCGTGGTAAGCAAAGCTACTGGCATAGACAAATCAACCCTGGAACTAGCATCAGATATGTATGGCAATGCTACATGCGGGGTCATAATCTATGGGGAAGAATTGCTTGAGAAAAATAATCCCAATCTGGTCACAGGACTTCTCAACATTGCTAACCAGACAGGCAACTGCGCGGACTGCCCTGAGTACGCCCCCACCCAACTTAGAGTTATTTCACTAAAACCCTATGCCAATAGCCGAGGAGGATGGGACATGGGACTGGCAAACAAAGCGCTGCCCGATGGCAAATTAAAGGGTGCTTATCTCCTTCTCGCTGATGGCGGACAAGAAGACGAAAAAATCATAACCGAGCTCAGGGAACGTGTTGATTTTCTAGTGATACAGGCAAGTTACTACTCCCCCGCCATATCGGTGGCTGATTTAGTATTGCCGTCACCCATCTGGTCAGAAAGGGAAGGCACATATACCACTACGGATGGGAAACCGGTCAAGTTGCGCCAAGTGATTAAACCCAGAGAAAATTCACTGCAAGATCAGGAAATTATAGTAGAACTCGCCAGAAGACTGGGACATCATCTACATCAATCCAGGGAGGTTTAAAATATGGACAAAGTCAAGATAGCTACTGCATGGCTGGACTGTTGTTCCGGATGCCATATGTCTTTTCTAGACATAGATGAGGCAATAGTTGACCTCGCCAGTAAAGTGGAGTTCGCCAGAAGCCCTATTACCGATATTAAACAGTTCACCCCCGTCGACGTCGGGATAGTTGAGGGCTCAGTCAGCAATACTGAGAACGAAGAGGTAATCAAGGCACTACGCGCCAACTGTAAAATATTGATGGCGTGGGGGGATTGCGCCTGCTTCGGAGGGTTATTTGCCCTGCGCAATTTATTTACTAAAGAAGAGATATTGCAACGAGGATTTGTTGACACCGAAAGCACACAAGACGGACACATTCCCTCTTCAGACGAGTTACCCGCACTCTTGGACCAGGTCAAACCAGTAAATCAGGTAGTCAAGGTTGATTGCTACGTTCCCGGATGTCCTCCCAGTGCCACAGCCATTGGATATGCGCTGGGCGAGCTCCTGGAGGGTAGAATTCCCGTAGTGCCCGCCGACATCATGACATTTGACTAGGGAGACAGTGTGATATGACTAGAAAAATAACGATTGAGCCAGTAAGCCGCGTTGAGGGACATGGGAAGGTAACTATCCATCTCGACAAAGATGGGAATGCTTCGGATGCCAGATTTCATGTAACTCAGTTTCGTGGGTTCGAAAAGTTTTGTGAAGGGCGCCCTTACTGGGAGATGCCTCTCATAACCAGCCGTATATGCGGCATCTGCCCTGTTAGCCACCACCTGGCATCGGTCAAGGCATGCGATGACCTTCTGGGAGTAGATATCCCTCCCACAGCGAAATTATTACGCGAACT
>JAGHDJ010000128.1 GCA_021159955.1 Dehalococcoidia bacterium | reverse complement strand
GATATGTAGGGGGGTGGAGAAGCCGAAATGAATCATATATAATGTGTATGGCGTGAGTTAATAAGGTGAAGGGAGGATTTGTCATGGATACAGAGTTTAAGATTCGTAGTATCACGGCAGCAGATTTGGAGAGGATAGAGGAGATTGATGGGGAATTGGTTGGTCCGAATAGAGCTTCTTCCTGGTCACTGACGGCGGAAGCTAACTGGTGGGTCAAACGGCCGATGCTGAATTTTGTGGCGGAGGTAGATGGTGTGGTGGAGGGATTTCTCCTTGGAGATATAAGGGCGGTTGAGTTTAATACGAACAAGAGCGGCTGGATAGATGTTATTGGCATCTCCCTGAAATATCAGGGCAGTGGCATAGGCAAAAAACTCGTTGAGGCGTTTTGTGAGGAATGTCAGAAAAATGGTGTCAAAGCGAGGACTGTTATCAGAGAAGATGACAAAAAACTGTCAGCTTTCTGGACAGCCGTGGGTTTTCATAGGGGGAGCTTGATAGATTACGAGCGTTAGCTTTGTGGCTTGTCGGAGTGAGTCATTCTAATTTTTATCCCTGAGGTAAAGATATGCCAGAAGAGTTTCTAGTAGCGCGTAACCTTCACAAGAGCTTCAATGGAAACAATGCTGTTAACGGCGTTTCGTTCTCCATACACAAGGGTGAGGTATTCGGTCTTCTTGGTCCTAACGGAGCGGGCAAGACTACTACCATACGGATGCTGACCACCGTTCTGGAGCCGGACCGCGGTGATATTGAGATAGGCGGGCATTCTGTGCGTCAGGATGCTGAGGGGGTGCGTGCCCTCATCGGGGTTTGCCCCCAGGAACTAGCTCTCTATGTAGAACTTTCCGCCATGGATAACCTGGTGTTTTTTGGACGTATGGTGGGATTGAACGGCAAAGAGGCAAAAGCACAGGCGATGTCTCATCTGGACTTGATGGGGTTGGCGGACAGGGCTAAGGGGAAGGTGGACAAGTTCTCCGGCGGGATGAAGCGGCGTGTCAATCTGGCTATTGCTCTTATGGGGCATCCGCAGTTTCTCTTTCTGGATGAGTCCACCGTGGGCGTTGATCCGCAGTCGCGCAATAACATTTACGAAACTATAGAGGGTCTTCGTGATGAGGGCATGACTATTCTCTATACCACTCATTATATGGATGAAGCTGATCGTCTCTGCGACAGGGTGGCTATTATGGATGAGGGCGTGATAATCGCTATGGATACGCCGCACGCACTTAAGAGCCAGATTGGTAATCCGAATCAGGTGACCCTGGAGGACGTTTTCCTGAAATTGACAGGCAGGACTCTTCGCGACTGATGACGTTATGAATGCTATACTCGTTGCTCTGCTGGAAATACGCGCTTACCTGCGGGATAAGGGGGGTCTGGCATTTAGCCTGCTGTTGCCAATAGCTATCTTTGCCCTGATGTATGGTGCCTTTGGCGGGCAGGAGCAGTTCCACGGCACCGCTTATGTGGTAGATGAGGACCAGGGAGGCATCTACTCTGCTCGTTTGATAGAGCAGATGGATGAACTTGATGAATTGGATGTTGAACTGCTGTCGCGCTCGGATGCGGATGACCGACTGGAACACTCAGATTTGTATCTGGTGCTCTATATACCGCAGGGATTCTCCGATAAACTGACTACCGATGAGAAGCTGCCGCTTACCTTTAAGCAGAGGAGTAATGGTGGGCAGGAGGGGCAGATAGTAGCCAGCATGGTTCGAGGTTTGGCTGAGGAAATAAACCAGGGGTTACAGGTACAGAATCAGGTAGAGGATGCCCTGGCGGAGAGCGGGATCGGTGGGGAAAAAGTAGAGATTACGGTGCAGAAGTTCCTCGACAGGGAAAGGGAACACCCCATCGTGGGAATTGAAGAAATATCGGTTGGCAGCAGTCCTGACCCGGTCAATCAGTTCCTGCCCGGCATCGTAACGATGTTTGTTCTTTTCTCCATAACCCTGACTGCTCGGACGTTGGTGGAGGAGCGGAAGAAAGGGACTCTGGAACGGCTGTTTACCACCAGGCTCAGCGTGGGACAGCTCTTTGCCGGTAAATTCCTGGCTAATGTCTCTCGCGGCTTTGTGCAGACGCTTATCCTGTTTGCTCTTGCGTATGCCGTTTTTCAGAAGTTTACGCCGCTCTCATTTGGCTCGTCTCTGGTTATTGCCCTTGTCTTTGCCGCTGCTGCCAGTGCGCTGGGACTGGTTATTGCCGCAGTGGTTCGCACTGAGGATCAGGCGACATGGATTGGGGTTTTCTTCACTATGGCTATGACTATGTTGGGGGGCACCTTCTTTGAGATTTCCGAGGGGACTATGATGGAGACTATCAGTAGGTTTTCTGTCAATACCTATGCCAACGAGGCGTTTTATACCGTGATAGCCCGAGGGGGCACCCTTGCCGATGTTGGCTTTGAGATAGCCGTAGTAGCGGGGGTTGCCGTGGTGGCGCTGATAATTGCCAGAAGCCTGTTTAAAGTTGCGCAGGAGGGCAAGTAGCTAGCTGTGGAACAACTGTCACATATATGGTTCTTTGCCCTGAAAGACCTTAAAATCTTTTTTAAGGATAGGATAGCGCTGCTCTTTTCCCTGCTATTTCCCTTTATGTTCATAATGCTTTTCTTTTTCCTTAACATTGATGGAGCTGCTGCGGACCCGCGGTTGGAACTGCACCTGGTTACTCAAGAGGCGGTGGGAGGCATAAGTCATCAGATAATCGGGGCAATGGAGACGAAGGACGAATCTCTGCTTCAGCCTGGTGAAGCGGTGGTGGTCTGGGATAAGGATTATAACGAGGCGGTTCGGGCTGTTGAGGAAGGCGAACTGAAGGGCTTTCTGGCTTTTCCCGAGGATTTCACCGAGGGAGTGTTAATGGGTTTTGGCACCCGTCTTGAGGTGGTGACTGACCCTGAGGCTACCTATACCAGGGCTGCTCTGAGCGGGATGGCGCAATCCATCGCTTCACAGGTAGGTGCCTATCAGGTGGTGAACAGCACTATCGTTGGCTTGCTGGTGGGGCAGGAGGTGAACAGTCCGGGGGATATGGTTGATATCGGGCAGATTATGCAGCAGCTTTACTCCAGACAAGGGGGGGATGAGACAGGAGAAACGTTTATAGAATTTGAAACGGATAAAGTGGGGGATATTGAGGCAGAGAGCCCATCTAATTACGTTGTCCCCGGCTATCTGGTGATGTTCGTTTTCTTTGCCGCTGCTCTATCTGCCGAGATGATTGTTCGCGAACGTGAGAATCATACCTTGGAGAGACTTTTAGCTAGCTCTGTGAAGCGCTCGTCCATCATCGGGGGCATATATCTGGGGACAGCCATTCGTGGGTTGATACAGATAGCTCTGTTCCTGGGGGTTGGCATGCTGGCTCTTGATATGGACTTTGGTCGCTCTCCCGGCGCCGTTATCCTGCTGTCTGTCTTGATGGTGCTGATGTCCTCAGCCTTTGGCATTATGCTTGCCACTCTGGTTAAGACACAGCGCAGTGCCAGTGCCTTAGGGGTGCTCGTTTCTCTCGCAATAGCGCCGCTGGGCGGTTGCTGGTGGCCTCTATTTATCACTCCCAGGTGGATGCAGTTTATGGCTAAGGTAACTCCTCACGGTTGGGCTACCACCGGCTTTAATAAACTGATGGTCTTCGGAGGCGATTTCAGTTCGGCGGTTCCGGAGATGGTAGCTCTTGCCTGCTTTGGTTTGGCATTTGCTGTTGTAGCCGTATTGCGCTTCCGTTCCAGCGCCTCTTCCTGAAGAGAGATGCCCTGTTTCTGTGTTTTTGTTCTCTCTTAAGTCACCATCCTGTCGGCGTTGTGGAGTGTTTTAAGGTTCAGCGTAATTACTTTATTATGGCTGTGCTGGACGCACAAGCAGAATCAGTATGTCCCTGTGGTAGTTGCCTGATAACTTATGGTGAGGAAGGAGGTTCTTCCTCGTCCTCTGTCTTTTCTACCTCGATAGTGCAGTCTGTGAGAATCGTGGCGAGCGTCACCAGTATTGCAATTACCGGAGCAGCCAGGAGTGTTACTGCGGCTATCCCGGCACCTGCGGTTAGTGGTATCTCTACCAGCGTGCGCTTCTTGTGCAGGATGCGCACATTCCGCACGTTGCCCTCTTGCACTATCTCTTTTACTTTTTTCACCAGTTGCTTTCCTGATACATGGAAGCTCTTTGTTGCCATAACGTCCTCCTTTGTACCGATTGATCTTTTTATCACATATGGAATATATCGGTAGAACCTCCGCATAATACCAGAAATGGAGGCAGTATTCTATATGTGCTCTCGTCTGCCATTCTGGTGTATGATATGCTCAAAGAGATTGTTATCTGTGCCATATTGTTGTGAGGGAAGGACTGTAAGCTTCCCGCTTGTCAGATGTCTTGATAGGATGCTAGCGAGCGTGGAATGAAAGGAGCGATGACAAATGGATGCAATAGAAGCTATTCTGACACGAAGGAGTATTCGCAAATATACTTCGAAGCCCGTTTCCGAAGAGGTGATAACCGAACTGTTGCAAGCGGCGATGAGTGCTCCGTCGGCTGGCAACGATCAGCCCTGGCATTTCATTGTAATTAAGGACCGCCAGATGCTTGATGAAATAGCAGAACGCAAACAGTATGCCGGTATGTTGAAGGAAGCTCCTCTGGCAATAGCGGTCTGTGGAGATATGGAGGGGGGAGGTCGCCCTGAATTCTGGGAACAGAATTGTGCGGCAGCCATTGAGAATATTCTCATTGCGGCTAATGCAAAGGGGTTGGGGACGGTGTGGCTGGGTGTCTATCCTAAAGAGGATTGGATTGCTCCCGTGCGGGAACTGCTGGGCACGCCTGAACACATTATGCCCCTGGGAATTGTCGCTGTTGGCTATCCGGCGGAAGAGAAACCGCCGGCGGACAGATACGATTTTGCCAAAGTTCGCTACGACAGGTGGTGAAGGGCGGAAAGTGATTGACAGGCAGGTCGTTTGTGATGACAGGAGAAAAACAAAACAAGGATAATGGGGTAGCAGGTTTAAATCCTGCAAAGTCTCCCTTTAACGCTCTTGCTTCTGCCTACGACGCTTGGTTTGAAGAAAAGGGGAAACTCACATTCGCTATAGAGCTGGAAGCTCTTCAAGAGGTTGTTCCCTTACTGCCGAAACCATGGCTTGAGGTAGGGGTAGGCAGCGGTCGTTTTGCTCAAGCTCTGGGGATAGAGTTTGGAGTAGACCCATCAAGCAAGCTCCTTGATATCGCTAAAACCCGCGGCATTAACGTTGTTCTTGGTAGGGGGGAAGATGCTCCTTTTGATAGTAACTTCTTTGGTGCGATATTTATTATCACTGTCCTCTGCTTTGCTGATTTCCCTGTCAGGCTGTTGAGAGAAGCCCATCGCATGCTTGGTGAAGGGGGCAAGATAGTAATTGGAGAGGTCTTACTAGAAAGCCCCTGGGGGCAGTATTATCAAGCGAAAAGGAAGTCAGGGCATCCTTTCTATCATCGTGATTTCTATTCTTATACTGAAATAACAGGATTTTTAAAACAAGCGGGGTTTTCTGTTGAGAAAGTTTCCTCGACGCTATTTCAGGAGCCATGCGAGGTTAAGTGTATGGAATATCCTCGGGCGGGCATTTCGCCTGACGCTGGATTCACGGTAATTATAGCCGGTAAATCTTTGCATAGTTCTAAAGGAAGCGGAGTGATATAGTGATACAAAGGAATACAGTGAGGAGGGAATAAATTTGAAGGTTAGTATGATTGGTGGCGGTGGCGGTGCCAGTAATGCCGCCAATGTGATTCGCCGCTTAAACAGGGATGCTCAAATTGACATATTTACCAATAGGGAAGGGATAGGCCATCAGCCCTGCGAGATTCCCTTTGTTCTCAAAGGAGAGATGGATTCGTGGGAAGACACTGGTGTATTCGGGCGGAGATTCTATGAGCAAAGGGGAGTTGGTGTCCACTTCAACACTCAGGTAACCGATATTATCAGAGAAGAGAAGGTTTTTGTAGCTAATGGAGAAAAATATAGCTATGATAAGCTGATTCTGGACCTGGGGTCTATCCCTACGAAACCGCCTATCCAGGGAATAGATGGTCGGAGTGAGTATGTCTTAGCCACTGATTTGGCAACGGCTAAGGTTTTTGAAGAAATTATTCCAAAATGCTCGAGGGCGGCTATAATAGGAACAGGACAAATAGCACTGGAGGTAGCTGGCATCCTGAAGGCGAAAGGATATGACCAGATTTATCTTCTCGGTCGGGCAGACCATATTCTCAGGGCTTATCTTGATAAAGATATGTCTGGAAGGATTGAGCAGAGGATAAAAGAAGGGGGCATAGAGCTGATTCTGTCTGCCAGGATGAACAGTATCGCAAGTTGCAATGGAAAGAAGGTCATCTCTCTCCCCGACAGGGAAATAGAGGCGGATTTCATCTTTTTTGCCACTGGCTCTCGTCCCAATGTGGATTTAGCTCAAAGGGCAGGCATTCAAATAGGTGAGACGGGCGGGATTTTGGTTAACGAATATCTTCAAACCAGTGACTCCGATATCTATGCCATTGGCGATTGCACAGAGAGTTGGGATACTATATTGGGCAAGAAGAGACCAAATCAAACGGCGACCAGTGCTGCGCGAGGAGGAAGAATAGCCGCCACCAACTTGGCACTGGGTAATGTTCTGCCTTATCAAGGTACGGCGATGCCGTTCATTACTGATGTTTTTGGCTATCAGGTGGGGACAGTTGGTTTTACTGAGAGTTATGCCAGGGAAGAGGGTATAGATGTTTTTTCCGATATAAAAGCTACTGCCACTCGACGCCGCTCGTTTGGAGGTAAGAGTATCTACATCAAACTCGTCGCCGACCGCAAAACTCGAACTCTGGTGGGGGCACAGCTTATATCGCAGGAGATGGTAGCGGGCAAGATAGACCGCCTGTCTGTTGCTATTGCCGAGAGGATTCCAATTGAGAGGCTCTCTCTGATTGATACCTGCTACTTTCCCACAACCGGTTCTGCCTATGAATCGGTAACGATGGCTCTGGACGAATTAAGATTGAAGCTCGATGGCAGATAGGGAAGAGCCTCCTGTCTCAGTCGGCAAGGAGAATTAATTTTTGAAAACTTACTTTGATTGTATCCCGTGCTTCTTTAGTCAGGCACTGAGGGCGATAAGAGTGGTAACAGATGACGAAAAGACTCAGCGGAAAGTGTTGGACTACGTGGCAAAATTGGTGCCTGAGCTGCCGCTTGATGTTACTCCGCCTGAAATTGCCCAGCGGGTATATCAGATAGTTGCTGAGGTTACGGGGAATAGAGACCCCTATCGAGAGGAGAAGCGGCAGTCCAATCAGAAGGCTCTATCCCTCTATCATCATCTTAAAGAAGCCATAGGAGACTCAAGCGACCCCGTGCTGACGGCATGCAAATTAGCTATCGCCGGCAACTCTATAGATATGGGTCCGCTCTCCAGCTATGATGATATCGCCTCCATTGCAGATTCGGCGCTCGTATCTCCGCTGGCAGTTAACGATTATGAGGAATTCAAGAAGAATATCGTTTCAGCAACGCACATCCTGTATCTGGGAGATAATGCTGGAGAGATAGTGTTTGACAGGCTGCTTATTGAAGAAATCAAGCAGATTAGCGATGCTGTGATTCACTTTGTGGTGAGGGAAAGCCCGGTTATAAATGATGTCACTGTGGAGGATGCTGTATCCGTTGGCATAGATAAGATAGCTACCGTAATCTCCAGTGGGTCTGATGCCCCGGCTGTCATTCTCTCGCAGAGCTCCCCACAGATGCTGAAGAAGTATCATTCTGCTGATGTCATAATATCCAAGGGACAGGGGAATTACGAGGCGCTGAGCGGGGAGAAGGAGAACATCTTTTTCCTCCTGAAAATCAAGTGTCCGGTGGTGGCGAACTCACTGGGACTGGGTGTGAAGAACGGCGATAACATTCTCCTCAAGGGACAGAGACTCTCCAACAACTGAATTTACTGAGATGGCTGCAGGGAGAGGCAATTATAGCACACAAGATGGGGAAAACCTCTTAGCGTTTGGGTGTGATGTGTGAATGCCTGCAACTTTTGTGCGCTTCTAACGAGCCACGATGTTTACCAGTCTGCCGGGAACGAAGATTATCTTGACAATTTCCTTGCCCTCGATATAGTTCTTTACCCGTTCCTGTTCCAGTGCCAGTTGTTTGGCATCGGCTTCTGCTATGGAGGCATCCACGGTTAACTTGTCCCGCAGCTTGCCGTTGACCTGTATTACCATCGTTACCTGTTTGTTGACCAGCAGTTTCTCGTCCCAGGAGGGAAAGAGTTGCTGGTGGATACTATAAGGATGCCCTGTTCTCTCCCACAGCTCTTCTGCGAGGTGGGGGGTAGATGGTGCCATAAGGAGCAGCAGTGTGGTAATTGCTTCCTGCCATGACTTTCTGTCAATCGCCTTTGAATCCCGAACATTGCCCAGATAATTACTGAACTCCATCAGGGCAGCCAGCATTGTGTTGAAGTGGAAACTGTCCAGATCCTGATATGCTTTCTTGATAGTCCTGTGTGTTATGCGCTGTAACTCCAGTATTGCTGAAGGGTCTCCTTTATCGTGGAAAGCGGGCTCTTCGCCGGCAACCAGGTTCCAGACGCGATTCAGCCAGCGTGATATGCCGTTGATGCCGGTATCGCTCCATTCGCCACCCTGTGACCATGGACCGATGAACATCAGGTAGGCGCGCACAGTATCGGCGCCCAGGACGGAAACGTACTCTTCGGGTGTAATAACGTTGCCTCGCGATTTGCTCATTTTGTGTTTCTGGTAGACGATGGTGCCTTGATTGAACAGGCGGATGAAGGGCTCATCAAAGTCTATGAGTCCTACATCGCGCAGTGCCTTGGTAAAGAAGCGAGAATAGAACAGGTGCATAACGGCGTGTTCTGCTCCGCCGGTGTATTGGTCCACGGGCATCCAGTACTTCATTTTAGCTGGGTCGAAGGGTACGGTATCGCATCCAGGACTGGTGTAGCGCATATAATACCAGTTGGAGCACATAAAGGTGTCCATTGTATCGGTTTCTCGCTTTGCCTTGCCTCCGCATCTGGGACAGGTGGTGTTGACGAAGGATTCGCAGTATTTCAGAGGTGATTCCCCTGTGGGTTTGAATTCGGCGTCTTCAGGCAGGAGCACCGGCAGGTCTTCTTCGGGAACGGGGACTACGCCGCACTCAGGGCAGTAAACCATAGGTATCGGTGTGCCCCAGTAGCGCTGGCGTGAGATGAGCCAGTCGCGCAGGCGGTAGGTCGTTTTTCTCTGGCCGTAATCCTTACTTTCGATGAAGTCGTTGACCTCTTCGATGCCCTGTTTATTGGGGATGCCATCGAACTGACCTGAATTGACCATCGTTCCGGGCTCGATATATGCCTCTGTGAGTTCCTCTCCCTTCCATCCGTGTGGGGCGATGACTGTCTTTATGGGTATTTGATATTTTTTAGCGAAGGCGAAATCGCGCTCGTCATGTGCCGGTACGCCCATCACTGCTCCCGTGCCGTAGCTGAGTAGGACATAGTCGGCTATCCAGATGGGCACGCGCTCGCCGTTGAGTTTATTTATAGCATAGGCGCCGATGAAAACGCCGTCCTTCTCCTTTGTCGTGGAGAGACGCTCTATCTCTGAGCGGTGTCGTGAGGCGGTGATGTAGTCCTCAACCTCTTTTCTATGCTCTGGGGTGGTGAGCTTACCCACCAGCGGGTGTTCAGGTGCCAGCACCATAAAGGTCACGCCGAAGATAGTATCAGGACGGGTGGTAAAGACGCGTATTTCTTTGTCGTCACTTGCTTCCATCCCAAAGCGTATCTCTGTCCCCTGACTTTTACCTATCCAGTTGGTTTGCATTGTTTTGATGCGCTCTGGCCACTGCACCTTGCTGAAATCCAGCATCTCATCGGCGTAGTTGGTGATGCGGAAGAACCACTGCTCCAGATCCTTTTTGATTACCGTTGCGTCACAGCGCTCGCAATGTCCGTCATTGAGCACCTGTTCATTTGCCAGTACGGTTTGACAGTGGGGACACCAGTTGACCGGAGCTGTTCCGCGATAAGCCAGTCCAGCGTGATATAGCTTCAGGAAAAGGAATTGAGTCCATTGGTAGTATTCCGGCAGGCAGCTTACCAGCTCGCGGTCCCAGTCGTAGCAGGCGCCGATGCTTTTGAGCTGGCGGCGCATATTCTCTACATTCTGCATTGTCCAAGTGAATGGGTGTATTTTGTTCTTGATAGCGGCATTCTCGGCTGGAAGTCCGAAGGCGTCGAATCCCATTGGGTGCATCACATTGTAGCCCTGCATGCGGCGGAATCTGGCGTGAACGTCTGATGGTGCCATGGCATACCAGTGCCCGATGTGCAGGGCTCCGGAGGTATAGGGGAACATGGTCATTTCATACCACTTGGGACGGGGTGAGTCTTCGGTTACCTTGTAGAGATGGTCATTTTCCCATCTCTTTTGCCACTTTGCTTCTATTTCCGGAGGTGTGTATTCCGAATCCGTCACTTCTTGCCTTTTCGTTTTTTAATCAAACAAAAGCCCCTCGCCGGTGGGTTCGTAAGAGCGAAGGACACTGCGTTGGGAGTATTATAGCAAACCCTTACTACTTGGG
>JAGHDJ010000149.1 GCA_021159955.1 Dehalococcoidia bacterium | reverse complement strand
GGAGAGGGGATATATAGATAGGGTGTAATGACAAGGTGCTTACTCCGGGGGTAAGGACTCCGCTAATTGGATGGATGCCTCTTTGGTATCAGTCCCGCGCATAAAGGTGATTTCCATCGTGTCGCCTGGCTTATGTGTCAGTATTACCTGGCGCAGCTCTTCCATATTGGTTATCTTTTCTCCATCTGCCGCAGTGATTACATCTCCCATTCGCAGGTCTGCTCTCTCTGCCGGGCTGTCCGGAACGATGCGGGTAATCATAACCCCTTCGTCGACAGTCAGTCCGAAGTGCTGAACGACGCTCGGGTCAAGGGTCTGCATATAGATACCTATGTATGGACGAGCGACATATCCCTTAGATATTAGGTCTGTAACTACAGGTATCACGGTGGAGGCACTTATGGAAAATCCCACATTCTGTGCTCCTGAGATAATGGCAGTGTTGATGCCAATTATATTGCCTGCGAGATTCAACAGTGGCCCGCCGCTGTTGCCGGGATTGATGGCAGCGCTGGTCTGAATTAAGTCATACAGGACCACACCGTTAGGTTCTTTGATAGAGCGTCCGCAGGCACTTATTATGCCTATGGTAATTGAGGGGTCGCCCTCTAGTTTGAATGGATAACCGATTGCTACTACCCACTGATAGGGAGTTATGTCCCTGGGGTCGGCAAATTGCGCGGTTGGCAAATTATCTCCTTCTATTTTTATCACTGCCAGGTCAGACAGGGGATCAGTCCACACACTGGTCTTTGGGTCAACATCAAAGATTCTGCCGTCTGTCAGGGATACTGTAATGGTTTCAGCCCCTTCTACCACGTGATTGTTGGTTACGATATATCCACTGGAGTCAAAAATCACGCCGGTGCCTGCTCCCTCCTGTGGTACGGGTTGCATAAAGAAATTATTAACGGTTGCTTCGCTGGTAATGAGAACTACTGCCGGTGCTACTTTGTCTACCACGGGGCTCAGGTCAGGCAAAGTTACCAATGGTTCTCCCTGAGCAGGAATTGGGTTAGTTTCTGTAGTAGGGGTAGAAGAAAAGGATGTGGGTGTGGGTGTTGCCTCATCTGGTGTGGTGGTTGTCGCAGGTGAGGTTATAGGGCTGACTGTGGGGGTGGATGTGGCTGCAGGGGCAATTTTCTCCTCGTCACTGCAGGCAAAACAGCTTGATATGAGAATAGCTGCAATTATCAATAGAGGGACGAGTATTTTCAGGCTGCGTTTCATAGTTCGTTATCCCTTTCTTTTATGTGAGTGTTGGCTGTCTTGATGAAATCGTTTAGCGTTACAGTTTCTTGTTTCTCGCCAGTTCTCTTGCGAACGGCAATGGTAGAATTTTCCTCTTCCCTGTCTCCCACCACAAGCATATAAGGGATTTTTTGCAACTGTGCCTCTCTGATTTTGAGGTTCATCCGCTCGGAGCGAGTATCTACTCTGGTGCTTATTCCCGCTTCTTGCAAAGCAACTTTAATTTTTTCGGCATAGCCTGCGTGTCTGTCTGTAATGGGGATTACCACTGCCTGCACTGGTGCCAGCCACAACGGGAAGGCGCCTCCATAGTGCTCTATGAGGCAGGCGAGGAAGCGTTCCATACTTCCCAGGACGGTGCGATGTATCATTACTATCTGATGTTCGTTCCCATCCTGTCCGATGTAGTTGACGTCGAAGCGGGCGGGGAGATTGAAGTCCACCTGTATGGTTGGTCCCTGCCATGTATGTCCAAGAGCATCCCTCAACTTGACATCAATCTTGGGACCATAGAAAACGCCCTCGCCGGGGTCTATTTCGTAGGGTAAGTCAAGGTGTTCCAGAGCCTGCCGCAGTATCTCTGTGGCTTCATCCCATGCTTCCAGCGTGCCGGCGTATTTGTCGGGTCTGGTGGAGAGCATAATGTCGTATTTCTCGAAGCCAAAGGAACTCATCATATATTGAACGAGCTCCAGTATTCCTTCTATCTCGCTCTGCAGCTGGTCCCTGCGGCAGAAAATGTGAGCATCATCCTGTGTAAAGCCCCTTACTCTGGTTAGCCCATACAGAACTCCTGAACGCTCAAAGCGATACACCGTTCCCAGCTCGGCATAGCGGATGGGCAGCTCGCGATAGCTGCGCAGGGTGGACTTGTATATCATTATGTGGAAGGGGCAGTTCATTGGCTTGAGGACGTATTCCTGTCCCTCGACATCCATAGGAGAGAACATATTTTCTCTATACATCTCCCAGTGTCCGCTGGTCTTCCACAGGTCTGACTTGGCGATGTGGGGAGTATAGAGCAGGTCGTATCCCTTCTTGAGGTGTTCATCTTTCCAGAAATCTTCAATGGTGCGGCGAACCAGGGCACCCTTAGGGTGCCAGAGAGCCAGTCCTGGGCCTATTGCATTGCTGATGCTATAGAGGTCAAGTTCCCGACCCAGTTTCCTGTGGTCTCGCTTGCCGGCTTCTTCTATCATATGCAGATGTGCCTTGAGCTGCTTCCTGTCAAGGAACGCCACACCGTATATTCTCTGTAGCATGGGGCGGGTTTCATCTCCCCGCCAGTATGCTCCCGCAATGGTTGTAAGCTTGAAGGCCCTGACTTCCCTGCTGGATGCCACGTGTGGTCCCTTGCACAAGTCGGTGAAGGAACCCTGACGGTAGATGCTGACTGTATCATCTGGGAGTTCATCTACTAACTCTAGTTTATAGGGCTGGTCAGCGAATATCTGGCGAGCTTCTTTTTTGCTCATATCCTGCTGGGTGAATGGGACACCGTTTTTTATTATCTCTTTCATTTTGGCTTCGATGGAGATAAGGTCATCGGGGGTGAGAGAGCGGGGAAGCTCAAAATCGTAGTAGAATCCGTTTTCAATGGCTGGGCCAATACCGAATTTAGTATCAGGAAAGAGCGACTGGACTGCTTCTGCCATAATGTGGCTCGCCGAATGGCGCATTTTCCTCAGTTGTTCTGATTTGTCTTCTTTTGCGGTTGTTGACATTGGTTCTCCTTGCAGGCAGAGTCAGCTATTCACTGGCAATGCCTCATTTATAATACACCAATAATGTGAAGAATTTATGGAGTAGAGTCAGTTCTTTTCTAGCAGTATCTTGCTCATTAATCAGTATTCTATACTGCTGACAACTTTGTTTTCAAGTGGGGGATAGCGAGGCAGTTGATAGTCGATAGTCTAGAGTCGAGGGTCATTAGTCCAGAGTCCATTCACCTCACCGAGATTGCCGCGTCGCACTCTCTGGGGATCCTTCCAGGGAAAGACTCATGCGGAGCCCAGATAAATCTGGACGCAATGACACTTTTAAAAATTGTCTTTGCGAACACAGACCTGAACGAAGTGAAGGGCAAGTGCGGCAATCTAGGGGATTGGATGGCAGTGCCACTTCTCTTGTCTCCAGTATGTTATAATTTAGGCAGGAATTTCAGGAGATAATGATGCGGATAGTTTTTATGGGTACCCCACAGTTTGCCGTTCCCTCGCTGGAGCACCTCATCAATAGCGAATATCAAGTAGTGGCTGTTTACACCCGTCCCGACAAGAGGAGTGGCAGGGGGCAGGGTTTGCTACTGTCTCCTGTGAAAGAACTGGCTCTGGAGCATAATCTGACGGTGTGCCAACCATCATCTCTGAAACTGCCTGCTGAGATTGATAAGATGAGAGACTTATCTCCTGATGTGATAGTGGTGGTGGCCTTCGGACAGATACTGCCCCCTGAGATGCTTGCCATACCCACTTATGGCTGCCTCAATGTTCACCCGTCGCTGTTGCCTCTCCACAGAGGTCCTTCCCCTACAGTAAGTGCTATCCTGTCGGGAGAAACCGTTACCGGAGCCAGCGTAATGTTGATGGACAGGGGAGTGGATAGTGGTCCTGTACTATCCCAGAAGGAAGAAGCCATTCTTTTTGGGGACACTGCTGCTTCTTTGGAATCCAGACTGTCAGTCCTGTGTGCTCAACTGCTGATAGAGGTGCTGCCCCGATGGGTTGCTGGCGATATTACGCCCAGCCCGCAGGATGAAGGCAAGGCTACTTATTCGCATTTGATAAGTAAAGGAGATGGGAATATAGATTGGACTCTCCCTGCTGTCCGGTTGTGGTTGAAGATAAGGGCTTTTCAGCCCTGGCCAGGGTGCTATACCAGGTGGCGAGGTAGAAGGCTCAAGGTTTTGGAAGCTATTCCTGTTGGGGTGAAGAAAGGAGAACCCGGCAGGGTTATGCTTCTGGGTGATACTGAAGAAGATACTGTTGGAGTGCAAACAGGTAAAGGTATTCTCGTCCTCCGTAGAGTGCAGCTCGAGGGCAAGCGTTCTATGTCTGCGGCGGGCTTTATTCGTGGGCAGCATGACTTTGTGGGTATACTTTTGCCTGATAATGGGGATAATAG
>JAGHDJ010000017.1 GCA_021159955.1 Dehalococcoidia bacterium | reverse complement strand
ATATAACCCGCTGATACCAATACACTATATTTTAGCATGAAATGGGAAAATAGTTCCGGCAGAAAATTAATGAAATATTGTTACATACCAAACATAGAGACTGATGACTACATTCTGGGAAGTACACATGATATATCAGGAAAAAGTGATAAAGAAGTAGAGTACCACAATGAGAGGATTCTGGAAGAGGTTAAGCAATTTATTCTAAACAAACTACGCAAGGATGCAGAGAATATTAGGGACGATGTACACAGAAGCGATGTCTATAATGTGCTATCACATTATGAATATGATGAAAATGACGAACCTTATGTACCACTTGCATTCTGGACAAAAGATGGGCTCAGTAAATTAAGAGCTGACGAAGCTTGCCCAATAGAATTTGCTATTGTTCTAAGTCAGGCTATCGATTGGAATGATAAATATAGCCAGTACAGAGTAAGCGATGCATTCAGTAAGGAGAAAAAAATATAAGTTTAGTTTGGAATAGCAAGAGCTAAGTCCACTATTGCTAATATCATTCGTTCCCTGGGCTTGAGGATAAATCCTACCAAGACGAAAACAATGCGTGCAACCACAGAGCAAGTCAGCCTAAACGTTAGGCTGAACAACAGACTTGAAGCAACAAATACATATCTTGAAGAAGTCTATGGGCTCATAGATTTATTGGGCAGGTCAGCCCCCAAGGTCGTCGGTAAACTTGCTTTTGTCAATTACTTAAAAAATTCCAATTATCGGTGATACGCAGCATTAATGATTAAATTGCATTATGCCTTTATGCTGTAGGATTTCAATTTCTAATTCTTCATCCGTCTCCCACGACTCGGGCCACCTCAACATTTACACAAAAAGTATGTGCTATCAAATACGCACCCTGTTGACCAGCGTCTGAGTAGATTGTCTTCCGACGAGACTGTCGCTGGACACCCTGTACTACTTAGCAGTACTGCTATCATCCTTTGTTGACTTGAATGCATCTGGTGGGATAAGCAATGTATCAAGTAAAGTGTCCGAGAGTAAACGCTTCATGTAACTTCTAGCTAATGTCTCAGATATACCTCTCAAGTAGTCGGAATTATCATTTACGATATCATCTATATTATCATCTGTTACGGCAATATCTGCAACATAATGATTCACAAACTCAGTTTTTGCATTGATGACTTCAATACCAGCTCCTTCAGCTGTATCTTTCTCGCCTTCAACATATTCTATCGCCTTAATTGCCGCAATAACTCTTTGGAGAAGTGTTCTCTCTCCTGTGTTTGTATCAGTTTCTGAATCTACGGCACGACAGCCCATCTCCATTGAATAGCTGATAAGTACTTTTGAGCTCAAATTAGGTTTTCTATTCTGTGAATATTCTGAGTTCCATATGGATGAGCTAACTAATTGTAAGCTTCTTGCCATTGCGGTTTCGGCCACTTCTCATCTCCCTTTGCAGAAACAAAATTTGCTAAACCCTGCACATTCATCCCAAATTGATTCCAGCTTCCAAAGACATCGTAATCATGCTTATAGGTAATTACATATGTGTGCTCATGCTTCACATTACTCACTCTTCTATAGTCTTCAAGCTCGTTAGCAATTGAGGTTTTCACAAATTGGTTGATAGATGTCCTCATTTGAGCCGCAGCAATGGCTGCTTCCCTATGAAGATCGGTTCCAATTCTAATATTAAATGATCCTGAGCAAGCCCTGTCCGGTTCTTTACCGATTTCCCTGCAAAGCTCCAGATACTCATTCAAAGCTACTTTGAAATTCTCCTCCAGTTCCCCTGGAGTTGAGCCTTCATACGCAACAAGATCCTTAACAAGAACCACCTTGCCGTACAAACAGTCATCCTCAAAGGACACTTCAATAGTACCCGTATAACCTTTGTACTTCAGATACTTCTCACTAGTACTCATCTATCAATCCCTTTTCTAGCAAGTGCCTGCACACAAGTTTCACAACATAAACCTTTATCTCTGGCTCTGGATGAGGTTCATGAAGACCAGAAATACTATCCTGAGTCTCCTTATTTACAAAGCACCTTCTGCTACCTCCAGAACCTTTTGTCGGTATCAGCTCATAACCATAATGACCTAGCACCTTAACTAGTTCCCTCCATGTAAAATTCTTGGGCACCGGCTTCGATGTTAGCTTCTCTACTAGCTTTTCAATCTGACTCATGCTGAATCAGGAGAAAGCTACTGTGCAACTATAATTCAGTTGCACGAGAAAGCAAGGTAGACACATGTTCCCTCATCACCTTCTTTTAGAATACATATTAACTAAAAACAAGTTCCAACAAATCCTATCTAACAAAAGCTACACACCGTATGTCATTTTTGAAAAACCGTAATCTCACCTGTGGAGAACTTGAGGAAGTGTACCGAATCCAAAAGCGACTCTGGATGCTGGCTAAACCAGTCGTCAATATGCAAAACTATCAATGATTCTCCAAATAGTTTATGATGCCTCCTGTCATTCTTATTTTTCTATCTTCCAGTTGCTGATACAGTTCCCTAAAAAAGTTCTGAGTATCTTTGTTTCCTCTTCAATCAGCATCGTACCTGAAGCCTGATGGCGGGGTGTATCCTTTTTCATATACTTGTTGGTAAATGGGGCCAGGAGCTATCGGCTTGGAGCTATATTCCTGATGGGATTCATGGAATTGAGACCGGGATGGGACCAACTCCGATGGATCGGGCTGGGTGGGCCGGAGTTACGATACCCTTTTCGGAAATGGTCTAGCTGTTACACTCTGCATTACAATTCTACCTTTTTTTACTTCCGGCATCAGGTCAATATCAATTCTGTCCCCATTGGAATCCCTGTAGAAAAAGACTTCCTGCTTAACCATTGTTTCT
>JAGHDJ010000135.1 GCA_021159955.1 Dehalococcoidia bacterium | reverse complement strand
TGGCAGGGGGGTCATACATGAGAAGTTCACGGGCGGGGGTCACTTTGTCCCGATTGAAAGTCTGGGAAAAGGAAGCAGGTGGTGGGTAATCCTCTCGGACTAGGTGATGCTCAAGAATTTGCACCTCTACTTTCGGTACAGGCTTAGATGTGGTGAAGATATAATCTCCCGATATAGCTTCGTTCCCAGCTTTGTCTACTGATTTCACTCTAAAGTGATAGGTTGTATTCGGCTCAAGCCCACTTAGGCTAATACTATGGCTAGTAACTAGCTTTTCATCCAAAGCGGCGGTTAACTCGTAATCAGTTGTCTTGCCATAATCCACTTGGCTGGTGGCTGGCTCATCAGTTATCCAGATGACAATCGCAGTAGTCTCAGTAATTTCAGAGACAGTTACCTCTGAAATTACCGGAGGGGCCATATCAGCAATAGTAAAATGAGCAATGACGCCCTTATCCGAGTCCATAGTGATTTGACTAGTAGCTGAGGTATCAGTTATGTCACCGCTCCAGCTGCTAAATTCCCAGCCTTTATCTCAGGTGTGGCGGTAAGTTCTACCTCTGTTCCCAAGGAGTAGCTATGAATACCAGCGGGAGGTGAGGTAGTGCCATTACCAACAACGTCTATCGTCAGGTCATAGGTAATCTGAGTGAAGTTGGCGATAACATTCTTATCAGAGTCCATAGTGATTTGACTAGTAGCTGAGGAACCTGAAGCATCGCCATCCCAATAATCAAAGGTATAACCACTGGCCGGGGTAGCGGTCAGTGTCACCCTGGCGCCTGCTTTGTACTGACCACTCAGAGGGGATACAGAACCTGCTCCTGAAGGGCTGATACTTATGCTGAGAGTATAGGTCTGCTGTTGAG
This sequence comes from Dehalococcoidia bacterium, assembly GCA_021159955.1. Classification (GTDB taxonomy): domain Bacteria; phylum Chloroflexota; class Dehalococcoidia; order UBA2247; family UBA2247; genus JAGHDJ01. Next base: position 6,082 of record JAGHDJ010000135.1, on the reverse strand, counting down.
TAGACGGAGTTTCAACTGGTGGCGTTGTGGTTGGAGCACAAGCGCTCAACAGAAGAATCCCAATAAGTACAATCGATAATAATATATGTCTCACTTTAACCTCCTCTTTTTCGCCCTTAAGCTACTTCCTAAAGATGCTTTCTATCACTTCGTTTCGTGCGCTTAGTCAGACCGGTCATCGCAGACTGGAGTGCCCCCATTTTTAGTACCACTTACAATGAGAGACTTCCTGCTTTCTCCACTTGTTGCTTAACCTCTGTTACCTATATCTTTTCGTAGTATCGCCTGGCAAACTCTGATGGTGTCAGATAGTCGAGTGAGCTATGCGGGCGATAGTTATTATAGCAATGAATGGCCTCGAAGCTTATACTCTCGCGAAGCTATGCTTGCGACTGTGTATCAGTCCGAGCAAACCACACGAGAAATCCTCTAAACCCAGATAAGCTTAACAGGGCGCTTTCCAGACTCGTGCTTCACCAATGAGTCTGCACATTTCGCCCTTTTGTTAGGTTGGAGGTCCTTACTGACATCCGTAGTCGCGGGCTGAGGAATTCCTTCTCATGTTTTCCATGGTCACGCAACCTCCCTTTTTCTTCTCACTCTAACAGTTTCACATCCGGGAGGCTACTTTTAATATAGTTCCTGTTAGATGACCCGAAGGGCGAGCGATAGCGAGAGTTCAAAAATTCACTATCCAATTATGTCCCAGATGCAAAATCATCTTTTATTTCAGTCATAATATTAGATTCCACTAGCTGCAACCATAGTCTAATAGTGTTTCCCTTTTACACGTATAGACATTCATCATTTTACTGGAATACTGTTTGACTTCGCCCAAAGAGTTCAATATTCTTTCTAACCAGTCAAGGTCAACTGCCACAAAACCACTGGAGCTGTGTATCTGATTAAAACCTGTTTCAGTCAATTCAGCAATTATAATCTGCTTTTCTGCTACTCGATATGCTTCGCAGATTATCCTTTCCCTTACATTAGGAGAGTTATGGTGTAAAGCCCCATAACTGATAACTGTATGAAATGCCCTGTCAGGATAAGGCAAGTCTGCGGCATCTTCCTGTTCCAAGCTGATTTTGTGTTCCAACCCCTCCCTCTTTACCTCCATTGCTGCTGCTCTCAGTGCCTCTGCTGAAATGTCAATGTTGGTGACCCAACAGTTGAAGTCTCTGGCAGCAATGATGCTCAAAGGACCTGTTCCAATATCCAGCAAGGTCTTATTCTTCAGTTTAGCCATCCGCAGTATATCAGCTCTCCCTGGCAAACTCTCGCAATCCTGTTTCACATCATAGCCACCTTTTCTATAAGATCACTCTCACCACTGATTCTCAACGACGTGAGAAGTTCTGATGCTAAGTTTACCACTCGGGGCTACACAATTCATCGGAATGTGAAATTCATTGGCATTACTAAACAATTAGATTGTTTGTGACTTGAGCTTGGTTCGAATCCCCATTCGGCGACGAACATGTCATGTCACAGTTGAGCAATGCGGAGGCTGAGATACATAGGTAACACTCATGGTATAATTAGCGATGACATTAATGGATCGTGAGGAGTTACCGAAATGAGAAAGCCAGCCAGATTGTTCCCTTTGGAGAACGCTCTGGGCAGAATCTCTAAAGAAGGGAGGTAAAGCTGATTTCTAAAGTTAGACCGTTTTCTACCTCGGGAAGCACAGTAGTAGCTACTCATGATCCTGGTTCAGGGGTTTGCTAGTAATGATGCCATTCAGCTTGAACCCAAGCTTAACTCCACAAGCATTACAGCGCCAAACTTCCTCTAGTTTGTGGAATCCGAGAGCGGAGCATTTGGGGCAAGTGTTTGTTATAAAACAATCGTCTCCATCCGGGAGAAAACTGCCAAAGTCCTCTCTAAGTCCTTTTGAAAAACTCTCTACCCACTCGGCGAACTTCTGGTTAGGGGCTTGATCATAATAATGGGTTAGCAATTGTGACAGATTCTTTGTCCAATGGTTGTCAAATTTTTGCAGCAAGGCAAATGATACACAACCTCGCCCCAAAGCTTTTTCAGCAATTCCCGCAAACAAATCAAGAACCAATAACGTCTTAAACAAGTCCTCAAATCCTATTTTCAATGGCTGGACGTTGAAACCTATTAGATTGGTTTTCCCTATCTTCGTGTCTACTGACTTCTTAAACTTACCATCCCCATATTCATTCAATTTTCTCCCTTTAACCATATCCCAGTTTCTGGAGTTAAAAACTACATTGAGTTCGTGGATATGGCTATGCACAATAACATCCCTGACGACAAAGACCTCTTGCACAATAGTTTCAAATTTCTGATCAGGAAAACCGGATAGCTTTCTTAAAAACATTTTTCCTATGGTTGATGGCACACTGCCCTTTGTGCCCTTTGGAACACTCTCCCCTCCCATGTAGTAGATTCTATTTCTATATGCCTCAATAGCCACGGCAACAAGAACAATTGCTGCTGCAGAATGGCTGTTCTCACATGGGTTCACCTGAAAATATGTTTTCGTGAAGTTACGTTTCTTGTATGCAGTGAATGCCTCTGCCATCAAATGAGGGACGATGAATTCTACGAAATTCGCGCCTATAGGGGTTATAATCTTCTGTTTATGATTTCTGTCTGTCATTGCAACCACATTATACACCGTGTGCTGGCGAGGCTAGTAATCTATAGGCGTAACAAAACATCGGATTATTAATCTTATCAGCCCTGCTGAACAAGTAAATTAAGTGAGCTCATTGAGACACTGGGGAGACCTTATCGTTGACATTAAAAATCAGGTCGGAAAACAATTAATCATCCTTAGAGGATTGAACCCACACACCACACCTCCGAGATTGCTTCGTCCTTCCCAAGAAGGACTCGCAATGACAAAAGGAAGGATGAGATTGCCACGTCGCTACGCTCCTCGCAAAGACAGGGAGATAACAAAACAGTCGGCAGTCGGTAGGCAATAGTCGGTAGTCCAGCACTCCACCGAGATTGCCACGTCGCTGTAGAGCTCCCCGATGATGATTCTCTCATCGGAGTCCCGACAAAATCGGGACGCAATGACGATAGGGAAAAGAGATTGCTTCGTCCCCTTCGCTTCGCTCTGGGCTTCGGCTCACATGCTCCTCTCAATGACAGAGGCATGGTCAAGGGCGCAAAGACAAAAAAGGGGAACCTCTCCGATAAATCGGACACCCTGCCCTCTCTCATCAAAAGAGAGGATTTTATTATTCGAGATTGCTCCGACACCATAGTCCTGCAACAGCGGCAATCGGGTTTATGTTATAATGGCTTGAGGTGGTTATCCAAGCTATGAACACAGACACCACATTCATCACAAATGAAGGTGAGAGCAATCTCAGGGAGAGATTCCGCGTTCTGATAAAGGACACCCGACTTTTCGATGTTCTGGTCGGCTACTTCTACACCAGTGGTTTCCACGCCATTTACAAACCGTTGGAGAATACCGATAAAATCAGAATCCTCATCGGCATAAATACTAACAAGAATACAGTTGATTTAATTCAACGCTCACAATCCCCTACTCAGGGTTTTTTTCAATTCTCACACGCCGAGGCAAAAGAGGAATTTTCCAACGCCGTTGTCAACGAGATAGAAAACTCCAAAGACAGCCGCGAGACAGAAGAAGGCATAAACAAGTTCGTAGAGTGGCTGCATTCGGGAAAATTGGAGATTAAAGCCTACCCTTCGGAGAATATCCACGCCAAACTCTACATTATGACCTTTGTCGAGGATGATAAAGATGTCGGTCGGGTAATAACCGGCTCCAGTAATTTTACTCAGTCAGGGCTGGTGGACAATCTGGAATTCAACGTTGAACTCAAAAATAGAGTCGACTATGATTTTGCTTTGGCGAAGTTTAACGAACTCTGGCTAGACGCCGTAGATGTTAAAGATAAATATCTCGAAACCATTCGAGACAGGACCTGGCTCAATAACACCATCACCCCCTATGAGCTCTACCTCAAATTCCTATACGAATATTTCAAAGAAAAGATAAATATTGACCGAGAAACCCCTGAGATAAGATATCACCCGGAAGGCTTTCGGGAGTTAGAATACCAGACCGAAGCAGTAATAGACGCCAAACGCAAGCTGGAGGAATACGGCGGAGTATTCCTGTCAGATGTGGTCGGACTGGGTAAAACCTACATCGCAGCTATGCTGGCAAATCAACTCGACGGCAGAAATCTGGTTATCGCTCCGCCAGCACTGCTAAACAAAGACAACCCAGGCTCCTGGCCCAATGTTTTTCTGGATTTTCGTGTGCCAGCTACCAGTTTCGAATCCATCGGCAAGCTCGACCACCTCATCAAACAGGGAACGGACAAATACAAAAATGTTTTCATTGATGAAGCACACCATTTCCGAAGCGAAACAAATGTAACCTACGAAAAACTGGCTCAAATATGCCGCGGAAAACGGGTGATACTGGTTAGCGCTACCCCGCTCAATAATTATCCCAGAGATATACTCAGTCAGATAAAGCTATTTCAAAAATCTAAAAAAAGCACTATACCCAATTTATCCAACCTCGAAAGATTCTTCAACGGGCTTGCCAAAAAACTTAACGGGCTCGACCGCATGGAAGACTATGATAAATACATACGAGTTGTAAGAGAAAACGCCAGAGGAATAAGGAGTAAAGCTCTTAAGTACTTGATGGTGCGCAGAACTAGAACGGAAATCGTAAAATACTTCGGAGAAGATATGAAGAAACAGGGCTTAAAATTCCCTGAAGTTGCTGACCCTGAGCCAGTTCTCTATCAATTGAATGATAATGAAGACCACATATTCAGCAGAACGATAGAATTAGCAGCAAAGGGGTTCAAATATGCCCGCTACGCCCCTATGCTCTATTATGAAGGAAAAATCACTCAACCCGAAGAACTGGCTCAAAAGAATATGCGTAAGTTTATGAGGATATTGCTGGTAAAACGGCTGGAGAGCAGTTTTTACGCATTCCGCCAATCCCTTGGCAGATTTATCAAATCATACGAGCAATTTCTGGATGAATTTGATAAGGGAAGTGTATATGCCAGCAAGAAATACACAGGCAAACTCTTTGAGCTGCTGGACGAAGGCGATGATAAAGCCGTACAGCAATTGATAGATGAGGACAAAGCCAGAAGATATAATTCATCAGACTTCAATGCCGAATTCAGGGAGCATTTAGAGAGTGACCTGGCGGCATTGAGAGAAATAGATGACCTCTGGAAAACGGTAAAGCGTGACCCCAAACTGATAACTTTCGTTGAGCTGCTGGCATCCAATGACATCCTCAAAAAGAACAAGCTCATCGTTTTCACGGAATCAAAGGAGACCGCAGAGTATCTTAAGAAAAGCATCGACGGTATATTCCCGAGGCAGGTGTTGTCCCTGTCAGGCGACTCCAGCATTAAGACCCGAAGACAGGTCATTGCCAACTTCGATGCCAGGGCAAGAGAACCCAGAGATGACTATCGCATTCTCATCACCACCGAAGTGCTGGCAGAGGGCGTCAACCTGCACCGCTCAAATGTGGTCATCAATTACGACATTCCCTGGAATCCAACCCGAATGATGCAGAGAGTAGGACGTATAAACCGCGTTGATACCAAGTTCGACAAGATTTATACCTTCAATTTCTTCCCCACCACACAGTCCAACGACCAGATTAAACTGCGAGAGGCGGCGGAATACAAGATACAGGCTTTCATTGAAATGCTCGGTGCCGATTCACGCCTCCTGACGGAGGGCGAGGAAATCAAATCGCACGACCTGTTTACCCGCCTGACATCAAAGAAGACCATCACCGGCGAGGACGGAGATGAGGAAAGCGAATTAAAATACCTGCGTGTTATTCGTAATATCCGCGATAATGACCCTGACTTATTCGAGCGAATTAAGCGCCTGCCCAGGAAATCCCGCACCGGCAGAACCTACCAGGAAGACATAAATGCCCTGCTGACATATTTCCGCAAGGGCAAATTGCAAAAATTCTATATGAGCAGCGGTAAATCTACCGGAGAGGTAGATTTCTTTGAGGCAGCAAGGCAACTGGAATCGGAGAGAGATACCG
>JAGHDJ010000033.1 GCA_021159955.1 Dehalococcoidia bacterium | reverse complement strand
TCCCCCACTCTTTTTATACCGATTAAACTTTATTCTTATATTACCACTATCTGAGTTATGACACAGCCTGAATGACAGATGGGGAAAAACACAAAATAGCGGGGCAAAAATATAGACATCAGGAAGTTAAGTGGGCTATAATTGACTGCGTTTGGCAATGAGTAAATTAGATTTGTTCACTCCCATAGCCGCGGAAGAATTACCCGCCACAGCAAAGAAGCTGCGTCGCCACATCATCAAGATGATAACAGCGGCTGGCAGCGGGCATCCCGGCGGTTCTCTCTCGGCTGTAGAAATGGTTACCGCACTCTACTTCAGAGTTATGCGCCATTCTCCAACAAACGTCGACTGGGTAGACCGCGATAGGTTTGTATTAAGCAAGGGGCACGCCGCACCACTCCTCTATGCCGCACTGGCTGAATGCGGCTACGTCCCGACAGAAGAGCTTTACACTCTCAGGAAACTGAACAGCCGCCTGCAGGGGCACACGGATAAAACCGCCACCCCCGGCGTAGAGATGTCATCAGGCTCCCTGGGACAGGGACTTTCTTTCAGCATTGGCATCGCCCTTGCCGCCCGCTTAAACGAGCAGGACTACCGCGTGTATACACTATTGGGCGGAGGAGAATGCGATGAAGGCCAAGTCTGGGAAGCAGCTATGGCAGCGCCACATTTCAAGCTGGACAATATGGTGGCACTTATTGATAACAACAGACTGCAAATAGACGGCTGGAATAAAGACATTATGAATGTCGAGCCCATAGCGGAAAAATGGCATTCTTTCGGCTGGCATACGATAGAAATAGATGGACACAATTTCGAGCAGATTCTCTCCGCATTGGACAAAGCTGAAGCCATAAAAGGACAACCCACCGCCATCATCGCCCACACCATCAAGGGCAAAGGGGTCAGCTTTATGGAAAACAACGTGGATTTCCACGGTAAAGCCCCCACACCAGAGGAAGCCGAGCAGGCATTAAAGGAACTGGAATAGAGATTATGGCAAAGGCAATAATGGCTGCCCCCAGAGACGCTTATGGCAAAACGCTGGTAGAGCTGGGCAAAGAGAACAGGGACATCGTAGTTCTTGATGCCGACCTGTCTAAGTCAACCAGGACTATTTTCTTTGCCCGTGAGTTTCCTGAACGTTTCTTTGACTGCGGCATCGCCGAGCAAAATATGATTGGCATCGCCTCAGGTCTTGCCGCATCCGGCAAAACAGCATTTACCAGCAGCTTTGCCGTCTTTACTCCCGGCCGCTGCTTTGACCAGATACGCATAAGCGCCGCCCTCCCTCACCTGAACATCAAGGTAGTTGCCACACACGGAGGCATCAGCGTTGGAGAGGATGGCGCTTCCCACCAAGCAATAGAGGACTTTGCCCTGGCATGCGCCATACCTGGAATGCGAGTAATCGTTCCCACAGATGCCGTAGAGACAGCTCAGGTTATCCGAGAGGCGGCAAATATTGGCGGACCATTCTACATCAGATTACCGCGAAGCAGCGTTCCCCTAATCCACAGCGATAGTTACCACTTTGAGCTGGGAAAGTCGGCACCGCTTAGAGAGGGAAAAGACATCACTATTATTGCCGCCGGCGTTATGGTCTCAGCTGCACTGCAAGCCGCAGCGGAGTTAGAAAAAGACGGTGTGGACTGCCGTGTATTAAGTATGCCCACACTGAAACCGATAGATGAAGGAGCCATCATAAAGGCAGCCCGTGAGACGGGGGCGATTGTAACGGCAGAGGAACATTCCAAGTTCGGGGGATTGGGAAGTATAGTGTCACAGGCGGTGACTAAAAATTCCCCTGTTCCAATGTCTATGATAGCTATCAATGATATCTTTGCCGAATCGGGAAAACCTGCTCAACTGCTCCAGAAATATGGGCTGACGGCAGTAGATATCAAGCGAGAAGTCATCTCTACAATCAGCAGAAAATAACATACCTCTGGTTATTCTGATGCCCATCTCACAGGGAAACCTTCCTTTCATCATCTCACAAATGCCGCCTTGCCAAATGGAAAGGTAACTATGCCCTATCCCGATAGCATTCTTCAAAAAGTCACCAAGCCAGCCCGCTACACCGGCGGGGAGTGGAACAGCATCATAAAAGACTGGCAGGAGACTGATATAAAGGTTGCCATATCATATCCTGACCTCTACGAGGTGGGAATGTCCAATCTTGCCATACCAATCCTCTACCATCTGCTGAACGAGCATCCTAAAATATTATGCGAACGGGTCTTCACCCCATGGATAGATATGGCAGAGGAGATGAGACAGCATAAATTAACACTCTGCAGTCTTGAATCACACCATCCCTTAAGGGATTTCGACGTTATCGGTTTCTCCCTGGGACATGAACTGACCTATACCAACGTGCTTAATATGCTCGACCTTGCTCAAATCCCAATGCTGTCATCGGAGAGAGATGATTCTCACCCACTGGTAATAGCTGGCGGTGTCTGTGCCCTCAATCCGGAACCAATGGCTGATTTTATAGACCTGTTCGTTATCGGAGAAGGGGAGGAGGTTGCACTGGAATTGATAGAGCTCCTCTCAAGCTGCAAGCAAAGTAATGAAGGAAAGAACGTTTTCCTTCGCAGGGCAGCTAACATCTCCGGTATTTATGCGCCCAGTTTATATTATGTCAAATACAACACCGATGGCACACTGCAAAAATTCGAGCCAGCTATTCAGGGTATACCCCGCACCATTAAAAGATGCGTACTTAAAGAACTGCCCCCACCTCCTTCAAAGCCAGTAGTTCCTTATATTGACACCATACACGACAGGGCTGCAATAGAGGTGCAACGAGGCTGTACCAGGGGCTGCCGCTTCTGCCAGCCGGGGATGATTTACCGCCCGCTGCGCTGGCACCCGCCAGAAGTGTTATGTGAAACAGTAAACAAGCTGATTAAGAACTGCGGTTACAATGAGATATCGCTCATCTCCCTCAATACCGGCGACTATCCCCATATTCAAGAACTGATAACAACTCTAACCAGAGAACACGGGGAAAACCATATCAAACTTTCTCTTCCCAGTCTGCGGCTTGACAGCGTGCCCAGAAGCCTGATGGCTTCCCTGCGCCGTTATAAGAAGTCCGATGTTACCTTTGCTCCTGAAGCAGGCACAGAACGTCTGCGCAGGGTGGTCAATAAAAACCTGACAGAAGAAACAATAATGAAAACCCTGACTAATGCAATAGAAATGGGATGGACCAACATAAAGCTGTATTTTATGGTGGGATTGCCAACAGAGACCACTGAAGATATAAAAGGCATTGTAGAACTGGTTCAGAAGATATCCCGTATGGCAAAAAAGAGCAACGGAAGACGCACCAGAATTAAGATAAGCCTATCCTCATTCGTTCCCAAGGCGCATACTCCATTTCAATGGGCTGCACAGGACACAGGAAAACAACTGAGCGTGAAATACGATGTCCTGTATCCGGAACTGCGCAAACTGAGAGTTAAGACATCTTGGCAAACCCCCAATACGAGTCTGTTGGAGGCAACTTTGGCACGAGGAGACCGCCGTTTAGGCAAAGTTATCTATCACGCATGGCGGCAGGGATGCGTCTTTGACTCATGGAGCGAATGCTTCAGATATGATAAGTGGGCAGAGGCGTTTGCCGCCCACGGGCTCGAACCCAGCTTCTATGCCAACCGCGAACGGCAGCCAGACGAAATATTGCCTTGGTCGCACATAGATGTGGGAGTAAGCGAATATTTCCTGAAGCGGGAATATCAGCGCGCTCTGGACACAATTGAAACCCCGGACTGCCACTACACAACATGCAACGCCTGCGGATTTCAACAGGAATTTCCCTATTGTATAGACAGATGCACTAAACCACCGTTATAAGCAGGTGCTGCTTTGATATTTTTTACACTGCTGCTTGAATTTCAGCCTCTTCGTTATCCAGACAGGTAACAGCAGCAATGCTATCTCCTTCATCAGGTCTCATCAACCACACACCCTTAGTATCCCTGCCCAGAATGGATATGTCGTCAGCAGACTCCCTAATTACTATTCCCTCAGTAGTTATAATCATCAGTTCTTGCGTAGGACAGATGCGCCGCACCGCAGCAACCTTGCCAGTAACAGCATCAACCTTTTGAGTACGCACACCCATACCACCGCGATTAGTAGTAGGATAACTGCTTATAGAAGTCATTTTACCAAAACCACCGCACGTAATTACCAGCAGATAATCCTCGGATGAAGCTACCTCCATGCCCGCCACCCTGTCACCATCCTTACAGCGCACACCGCGGACACCACCGCTGGTGCGAGATGCAACACGCAGGTTTTTTACAGGGAATTTAACAGCTCGTCCATTCTCAGTCACAACAATAACCATGTCATTCACATCAGCCAGCCTCGCCGCCACCAGTTCATCCCCCTCCTTCAGATTAACGGCAATAAGACCATTGCTCCTAACAGCAGAGAACGCCCTTAATGCCGTTCTCTTTATCTCGCCCTGTCTGGTTGCCATCAGCATAAAGCTGCCTTCAGTAAACTCTCTCACCCTCACCACAGCAGTTACCCGCTCCTTCTGTTCAATGCCAATCAGGTTAATAAGCGGCGTGCCCTTGGCAACTCTGGTAACATCAGCATTAATCTCATAGCACTTGAGTTTAAATACCCTGCCACGGTCTGTAAAGAAGAGCAGACTATCATGAGTATCCGCATCAAGCAGTAGATATACCGCATCCTCATCCCGCGTTTTGACACCAATTACGCCTCTACCACCACGGCGCTGCAACCTGAACGTTGCGCGCGGCTGACGCTTGATGTAACCCCTCTTACTCAGTGTAATCACCATGTTCTGATGAGGTATAAGGTCATCATCCTTAAACTCTGACGGACCCTGTTCACTAATCTGCGTTCGGCGCTCTTCACCATAATTCGACTTTACATCAACCGCATCTTCCTTAACAAGGTAGAGTATCTTTCTGGGGTTATCCAGCAAGTCTTCCAGATAAGCAATGGTTTTTAGCAATTCGGTATATTCATCTATTATCTTCTGTCTCTCAAGATTTGCCAAGCGACGCAGTTGCATATCAAGAATGGCTTGCGCTTGAACTTGAGACAAAAAGAACTGCTTCATCAATTCCTTCTTGGCTACCTCCACAGTCTCGGAACCACGAATAATCTTGATTACACGGTCAAGATTATCCAGCGCAATTTTCAATCCCTCAAGTATGTGAGCCCTTGCCTGAGATTTTGCAAGATCAAACTCAGAGCGCCGTTTAATAACCTGCTCTCTAAACTTGATATATAGCTGAATAACTTCCTTCAGACTAAGTACCCTCGGCTGCCCATCAACAAGAGCCAGCATATTAACAAAGAAAGAGGACTGCAAGCTGGTGTATTTGTAGAGAGCATTACGTACCTGCTCCAGACGGGCATCCCGCTTCAATTCAATAACAATACGCATACCCTGACGGTCAGACTCATCCCTCAGCTCACTGATGCCCTCTATCCTCTTTGCCTTAACCAGTTCAGCAATTCTAGCTACTAAAGACGCCTTGTTTGTTTGATACGGAAGTTCCGTAACAATC
>JAGHDJ010000008.1 GCA_021159955.1 Dehalococcoidia bacterium | reverse complement strand
GATTTTATCTTGAGGTAGGCGCTCTACAGCATGGAGAATATCTCTTACACTGGGATTCATAGTTTGCCCGCCGAGAATAACAGCAGTCGCTCCTAAACTTCCGAATACTTTGGTTAATCCATCACCGGAGAGTATTGCTACGATAGCAATTCCAGGAGCTGGGATTTGCGACTTTGATTTTTCTACAAATCGGGTGTGGAGGTCATCCATATTTTGGATATCTATTTCATGGAGAGTTCCTTTAGAACTGACATATTTTAGTATTGTTCCTGGATCAGGCGTATTGATATGGACCTTGATTATTTCTTCATCTCCTACTACCATAACATCCTTGCCTTTTCCCTTTAACCTGTTTCTAATTCTATCAACGTTGAGCTTGTTACCCCTGAGTACAAAATTAGTGCAGTAGCCATAGGGTATTTCTGAATGTAACGACATTACTCTGGGGGTCTGTGGCGTGTTGCTTGGAACTACCCCCGGCTTCTTGCGGTATTTTATCTCTTCTGCCTCTCCTGTGAGGTATAGAAGAATACCTTCAAATATTATATACAGTCCTTGCCCTCCTGCATCTACAACTCCTGCCTCTTGCAATACAGGATTAAGGCTGGTCGTTTTAGCTACCGAATTTCTAGCGGCTTGGGTTACGCTCTCCATAATCAGAGTCAGATCATTGGGATGTAGAGGTGCTATTTCCTGTGCTGCGAGAGCGGAGTCGCGAATTACCGTGAGAATAGTACCCTCTACGGGTTCGCTCAGTGCCCTGTATGCAGTTGAGGATGCCTTTAACAGCGCTTGTGCGAAGTCAATCCCGTTGAATGTGGTTTTTCCTGCTAGACCTTCGGCGAGTCCGCGTAATATCTGGGAAAGTATCACGCCAGAATTTCCTCGTGCTCCTATAAGGGCTCCTTTTGCCATAGCTTGTATTACTGCCGAAGTGCTTGTATCAGAAGTGTGTTGGGCTTCTTCCATTGTGCAACGCATCGTGAGAAGCATGTTAGTTCCCGTATCACCATCCGGGACAGGGAAGACATTTAGTACATCAATATCTGAAGCACTTTTCTCTAGCCAATTAGTCGCTACGAGGAACATTTCTTGTAAAGTTTGTCCGTTTTGGATTGAATCAGTTTTTGCCATCCTTGCTCCCTTGCCTAATTTACTCTGATATGATAAGCTAGTTTCTCGGATTCTACAATAAAAATCATTTATTGGTCAAAAGGAGATATGACATTGTCTGGAAAGTGTGACATATGCGGCAAGAAGATTCAGTTTGGTCGCAATGTAAGTCACTCTAAACGCCGAACTAATCGCACTTGGTTGCCAAATGTGCATCGAGTTAAAGTAGCTACAGAGAATTGCAAAACTCATCTTAATATATGCACCCGCTGTTTGCGAACTCAACATAAATTACGAGGTTAGTCATCTATTTCTCTGCCATTAACTTTGTCTTTTATTTGCTGAATTGCGAATTTAATACCTTCAGGGTGATGGAATATTGCAGTTCCTGCCACCAGTACTGTAGCGCCTGCTTTTGTTACTAGCTCTGCTGTTTTGCTGTTTATACCACCATCAACTTCCAGTTCTGTCTCAAGTTGAAGTTGATCCAGCTTTTGTCTCGTTCGAGCAATTTTATCAACAGTTTCTTTTACGAAACTCTGTCCTCCAAAACCCGGGTTGACAGTCATCATGAGCACCATATCAAGAGATGGTAAGACTTCATCAATTAAACAAAGCGGACTACCAGGATTTAGAGATACGCTCGATTTGACGCCCATTTTTCTTATCAAGTTCACTGTGCGGTGAAGGTGGGGACATGCCTCTGCGTGCACTGTTATGATATCAGCTCCCGCTTCAACGAAAAGGGGAATCTGATTTTCTGGTTTTTCAATCATAAGATGGATATCTAAAGGGAGATCAGTTTTGGTGCGGATGGACTTGACAATGGAGGCACCAATAGTGATGTTGGGTACAAATCGTCCATCCATGACATCAATGTGAATATAGTCAGCGCCTCCTTCAGTAGCTTCTATTATCTGTTCTCCAAGCTTACTGAAATCTGCGGAGAGAATTGAGGGGGCTATCTTTATAAATCTATTCATTGTCCAGCTTCTTTCGGGCAGATATTAATGCTGATTTCACCTGGTTTGGCGATGTGCCCCCCTGTATGTCTCTGGAGGCAATTGAAGATCCTATGTTTATTGAATACACATCTTGCTTAAATAGCGGAGAAAAAAACCGATATTCACTCAAATCTAGTTGATGTAAAGAAACCTGCTTATTCAAAGCATAATTTACTACCTTACCAATAATCCCATGAGCCTGTCTGAAAGGAAGTCCCTTCTTTACCAGGTAGTCTGCTAGATCAGTAGCTAAAATATATCCTTCGCTGATGACGTCCTGAATTCGATTGGTGTTCACTTTTACACTTTCAATCATGGCTGTGAAAATGGCAAGTGTTGAGAGTAATGTATCTACGAGATCGAAAAACCCTTCTTTGTCTTCCTGTAGGTCTCTATTGTAAGATAGAGGTAGAGCTTTCATCATAGTTAGCATACTTATGAGATAGCCGTAGACACGTCCTGTTTTTC
>JAGHDJ010000125.1 GCA_021159955.1 Dehalococcoidia bacterium | reverse complement strand
GAGTAACACCTCTTCTTGCCAATTCCTCGCCCACCTCGCGAGCAAGTTTAGCCTCCACTGAAGAGCACTCAGCAGCACCAACAACCGCTATAATCATACCCGCCCTCTCGCAATATACTCCACCAGAGACATCAATTATAACCATTCATAGCAACCATCATTCCATCGGTCACAATGCAGGAAATAGCCTCAACGACCTCTTCAACAACCGTCTTAACCACGAGTTTCTCATCAGTAGTAAAACCAGCAAGGACATAATTCACTACATCTTCATCGTCAGCATTACCGATAATATCATCAGGATGGCCAATACCCACCCGAACCCGTATAAAATCCCCTGTCCCCAGGCAAGAAATGATAGATGCTACCCCTTTATGTCCACCCGAACCACCCCCGGAGCGAATGCGCAACTTCCCCAACGGAAGGTCTAAATCATCATGAACAACTATCAGGTCACCACGAGATAAAGACTTTCCCTTCAGCAAGAGAGACACGGATTCACCGCTGAGATTCATATATGTCCGTGGTTTAGCCAGTAGTACATCTTCATCACATATTTTGCCAACAGCCACACGACTTCTCTTAAGCGTCTTATTAAATGAAATACTATACTTGCGAGCAAAGCGATTTAGGCACATAAATCCCACATTATGCCTGCTATTGGCATATTCCCGCCCCGGATTGCCCAACCCTACTATCAATTTCATAGCTTTTCACCCAACAATTGCAGGAACTTCTCCTCGGATAACTGCCTCACCCCTATCTGCCGAGCCCGCTCCAGCTTGGAACCAGGGTTCGCTCCCACCACCAGATCAGTAGTACTCTTGGTGACGTCACCGCTAACAGAACCACCCTGACCCATAATCCTCTCTTTCGCCTCGCGGCGAGTGAGCGATTCCAGTTTCCCTGTCAGGACGAACTCTCTCCCCTGCAACGGCAAACCCATCCCTGCAGATATACGCCTTCCTCCCTCAGGCATAACCCCAGCTTCTTTTAACTTCCTGATAATCTCCTGATGATTCTTCTGGTTAAAAAAAGTGATAATGCTGTCCGCGATTTTTGTTCCAATCGCAGGGATAGCAGTAAGCTCCTCTCTCGAAGCACTGGACACTTTGTCAATACTGCCAAAGTGATCTGCCAGCACCTTCGCCACCTCTTCACCAACATGGAATATACCTAAAGCAAAAATAAGACAAGCCAGAGGTCTGTCCTTGCTATCCTCAATAGCCTGAATAATCTTACTTGCACTCTTGTCCGCCATCCTGTCCAAGCTCATAAGCTTCTCTTTAGTAAGAGAATACACATCAGAAACATCTTCTACCAAGCCGGAACTTATTAGATTGGCAGAAAGCTCCTCACCTATTCCCTCAATATCCATTCCCCCACGGGAGGCGAAGTGCTCGAGGCGACGGCATGCCTGTTCGGGACAGGCAGCATTAGTGCACCGCCGCATAGCTTCCCCTTCTATCCTTATTGCTTCAGCTCCACAAGCAGGACAGTGCGACGGCATAACATATGGCTTTTCCTCACCGCTGCGGCAACCTATCACTGGACCTACTACCTGAGGGATAACTTCACCCGCTCGCTGCACAATAACCATATCCCCTTCGCGAATATCCTTGCGCTTGATATTGTCTTCATTGTGCAGTGTTGCCCTTTCAATGGTTACTCCACCAATAGACACAGGCTCCAGAACAGCATATGGATTGAGTGTGCCCGTCCGCCCAACGCCAATTTCAATCTTCTTCAGGCGAGTAGTCCCTTGAGCAGCAGGGAATTTGTAAGCAATAGCCCAGCGGGGTTCGCGGGCAAGATTCCCTAGCTTCTTCTGAAGTTCAAAGGAGTTTACCTTAACCACAACTCCATCTGCCTCATATGGGAGACTCTCTCGGTTATCTCTCCACTTTCCACAGAAATCCATCACTTCTTCAATGCTGGCACATAAACTGTTATGAGAGTTTATCTTAAATCCAAGGGATTTAAGATAACTCATCATCTCCCAGTGCGTTTTCGGCATATCTTCACCTCCGCCGTCCCCCCACCCATAGATAAAGATGTCCAGCGGTCGCCTTGCAGTTACCTGGGGGTCAAGCTGTCGCAAGGAACCGGCAGCAGCATTTCTGGGATTGGCAAAGAGAGGCAAACCCTCTTTTACCCGCTCATCATTCAATTTCTTGAAACTCGACTTAGAGAGATAAACCTCACCACGAACCTCAAAACGGGTGGGGATATTCCCTGAAACAGAGAGAGGTATGCTCCTGATAGTTCTCAAATTCTGAGTAATATTCTCACCTCGGAATCCATCACCCCTGGTAGCTCCACTGACCAGTTTACCATCAACATACGTGAGAGCCACCGCCAGTCCATCCATCTTAAGTTCGCAGACAAACTGACACTGGTTATTATCAGTGAGCTTTCTCACACGGCGATGCCATGCTAACAACTCCTCATCAGAAAAAACATTCCCCAGACTGAGCAGAGGAACACGATGATCCAACACGCCAAATGACTCTAGTGGGGCAGCACCAACACGCTGCGTGGGTGAATCCGAGACAATTAACTCCGGATACAGCCCTTCCAGTTGTTGCAACTGCCTCATCAATTCATCATATTCAGCATCACTTACCTCGGGATTATCAAATACGTAATAACAACGATTATGATAATTGATGCGTTTGCGCAGTTCCTCTACTTCTCTTCTAACAACACCAAGATCGTCCAATTAAGTCTCCCACACGATGGATGCGATGTTCTAATCCCCCATTGCTTTGTTCTCTGCTACCCCACACACTTAGTGCTACTTCTCAAAGATAGCAACTGCCCTCGCCCATCCTGCGCTTCCTTTAGCAACCTTTACGGGAAAAACGGATAGCTTGAACCCATAGGGTTGGGGAAGTTTATCCAGATTACCCATAGCTTCTATGTGACAATACTCCTTGGTTCTCCCTGCGAAGTGCCCCGGCCACAATGCCTTCTTATCACCTGCCTTATAGGCCTTACCCATCTCACCGAAACCCATATCAAAACCATAGCTATCGGTTCCAATTATCTTAACACCCTTATCAATTAGATAAAGCGTGGCTTCGGCGCTTACTCCGGGACTAACCTCACCATAATCAGGCTGGTGAAAATGCTTGTCGCCATCGGTCCACATAAGCACTATATCCAACGGTTTTATGGAATAGTCAATCTTCTTCAGCGCTGACTCTACATCAGCGACAGAGATGCTCTCCCCTCTCCCACGATGCCTCATATCGAGTCTCACTCCATCACTATAACACCACTCAAGTGGAATCTGGTCAATAGTCTTGGATGGTTTGCCTTCAGATGTGGGTCCAAAGTGCCATGGAGCATCAAGATGTGTAGCCATGTGGGTAATTCCGTTGAAGCTCTCCCACGCCAGACCAATCCCGTCAGGAAAATCGTCTGGCGAAAGACCAAGCGGTCTAGCCAAAGTGCGAGCCCCTTCTTCATGGTCCCAGTAGGTTATCTCAGCCGGAAAACTAGTATAATTGAAGTTCTCAATGGGCATACTAAGGTCAATAATAGTTATCTTTTCGCTACTCATAGTTCCCCTCCGTAACTTTCCAAATATTTTATATGCCAGTTGCTTTAATTGGCACCTTGCTCCATCTCCTGAAATAGAGCTCTGTCACCACCATCCCATACTTATACCACCCCCTTTCTGGACTTCTTTCTGTCGATATAATAACCCGTGACATAGACAACTACAGACAGCAATTTATAGTATATTCCAATCCCAAAAACCATGCCACATCGTGCTTTGACAAGCCCATTATTCCAATGCTAGAATAGCAAAGTCTGAGCCCCGAAATCAAGCGTAATTATCTCTCAAATACAAGGATGGTAAATGGATATTCCACAGAAAGTTAAAGGGTTAGTGAAAAAAACAACGCCTGTTTTAAGTGAAAGATTCGGCCCGCTGAAGAGGATAAGGGTTCTTTCCACCGGAAATATGATTGCCGGACCCCATGCTGCAGCGCTGATGGCTGACTTTGGAGCAGAGGTAATTCACATTGAGACCCCTGGGGTGGGCGACAAAATGAGAACGGTGGGTCCGTTTATCGCCCAGGACGGCAAAAAGGTATCTACCTTGTGGGCTGACAACGCCCGCAACCGATTGAGTATGGAACTCGACCTCCACATCAATAAAAACCATAAATCAAAAGAGGTCTTTCTCGGACTGGTAAAATCGTCCGACATCTGGATAGATAATCTCTTTCAGCTGGAGCAAGAGTACGGCATCACCGATAAATTAATGCTGGAGACAAATCCCAAACTCGTCATCGTCCATGTGAGTTGTTATGGCAAACCGGAGTTTGGAGGCAACCCCGATAAGTGTCAACGACCGGCAGACGACTTGATCGGACAAGCCTACAGCTGCTGGACTAATCTGAATGGCAGCCCAGATGCCCCCCCCATCAGAATCGCTCCTTACTCTGCCAGCTATATCAGCGCCGCCACTGCCTGCATCGGAGCTCTAATCGGATATATCCACGCTAAGAAGAGCGGCATAGGACAGGTAGTGGACGCCGCAGAATTCGAGTCTGTGGCACATACATTGATGGACCACTTCTCATGCTATCTTAATATAAATCACCTGCAACACAGATTTGGAAACAAGCAGGATAATCTCAACCCATACGACATATTCAAAACAACGGATGGATATATTGCCATAGGCGTCCTCGGACCAGGTCTGTTCCGAAAGTTCATGCTGGCAATGAAGGAAGCTGTCGGACTAAACCCGGAGGATTATCCATTTACCGAAGTCTCCGTTACCAGAGAAGCTGTTAGCTCCCCCAAAGGTATGGAACTGGACAGGATAACCAGAGACTGGATAGGCAGCCACACCAAGAAGGAAGTCGATGCCCTGTTCGAGAAATACGACGTGGCAGCAGGCATCATCTACACAGCACAGGACGCCGCTGAGGATAAACATTGGGTTGACAGGAATAATTTTGTTGAGTGTGTCGACCAGACTATACAGAAAAAGGTCAAGATATTCGGCATAGCCCCCAAGTTTTCTCAGACACCTGGAAAGGTATGGCGCGGTGCCCCTGCACTGGGGCAGGATACCGATGACATTCTGAGCAAAATACTTGACTACACACCAGATGAAATCAGTCAACTGCGCGAGGAGAAGATAGTCTGAACACAAAACAGCCTGAGTCACCCCGCATTCGAGGAGGAAAGAGTGGAAATCCCCGAGAGAGTTAGGAAACTAAAAAAGAAGACTGCTCCCATTTTGACACCTCAATTTGGGTCATTACAGGGAGTAAGAGTTCTTCAGACGGCAACTCTCATTGCAGTCCCTCATGCAGGGACTATGCTGGCTGACTTCGGAGCAGAACTAATTCAGGTGGAGAATCCAGGCGCAGGAGATACGTGGAGATCATTCAGCCCTTACATTCCCGGCGACGGCAATAAGGTGAGCTGTGTCTTTGCACAAGAGGCACACAACAGATTGAGTATGGAACTGGATATGCGCATCAATAAGAATCCCCTGTCCAGAGAAGTATTCCTTGGGCTGATAAAGGTCTCTGACATCTGGCTGGAAAACTTGGTCTGGCTGAAACAGAGGTATGGCATTACCGACGAACTGGTGCGTGAAGTAAACCCCCAAATCACTATAGTCCATGAAAGCGGCTATGGAAAACCGGAATTTGGCGGCGACCCCGACAGATGCTGGAAGGCAGCTTACGATTTGATAGGCCAATCACATGGTGGATGGTGCCATCTGGTAGGTGAACCCAAGGGAACCCCTACCAGAATTGCTCCCGGTTCATCCGACTATGTTGCGGCATTCTCGGTCAGCATGGGCGCCCTGATGGGTTACATTGATGCACTGGAAACAGGCAAAGGACAAACCATTGATGTTGCCCAATTTGAAGCTATAGGAAGGATGCTGGGAGATAACTTTTCGCGCTACTTCAACCTCAACGAAGTGCCCACTAGAACAGGGAACAGGTCTCTGTTATACCAGCCAAACAATATATTTAAAGCATCAGATGGCTATATCGCAATATCTGTCTCTGAGCCAGACCAGTTCCAGCGCTTCCTGCAAGCAATGGCTGAAACCACAGGGCTTAACCCCGATAACTACCCATGGACAGAGGTCAACGGCAGCGAAAAAGCCATCAACTCACCTATGGGCAAAGAGCTGGAAAAAATAACCACCGACTGGATTGGTCGCCACACCAAGAAGGAAGTGGATGACCTGTTTGTCAGGCACAGCGTGCCCTCCACCCCAGTTTGTAGTGCCGAGGATGCCGCTAATGACCCCCACTGGCTCCAGAGAGGCGACTTCGTAGAGTGCATTGACCAGACTATCCAGAAAAAAATCAAGATAGGCAGCCCTGTCCCCAAATTCTCCCAGACTCCTGGCAGAGTCTGGCGCGGAGCCCCGGCATTGGGTCAGGATACTGAAGACATCCTCAGCAGAATACTGAACTACACACCGGAAGAAATCAACAAACTGCGCGCAGAAAAAATTATCTGTAAGTAAATCAGAGCAAAACACCTAAACCAAAGGAGGAAGAAAGTGGAAATACCACAAAGGGTCAAGAAACTAGAGAAAAAACCAGCTCCCACTCTAGTACCGGGATTCGGTCCACTCAAGGGAGTAAGAGTACTGCAAACGGCAAGTATGATTGCCGCACCTCATGCAGGCACTATGATGGCTGACTTCGGAGCAGAAGTAATCCATGTCGAAGCCCCAGGAGTAGGTGACAAAATGAGGACGGTGGGTCCGTTCATCTCCCGAAATGGCAAAAAGGTGTCTACATTATGGGCTGACAATGCCCGTAATCGATTGAGTATGGAGCTTGACCTCCACATCGACAAGAAGCCCCTGTCTAAAGAGGTATTCCTCGCACTGATAAAGTCCTGCGATATCTGGATCGAAGGTCTCCCAATGGGAGAACATGAATACGGAATCACAGATGAACTGGTCAGCACCGTAAACCCCAAAATCACCATCACCCACGAAAGCGGCTTTGGTAACCCTGAGTTTGGTGGCACCCCTGCAATGCGTCACAAGCCCTCCTCCGACTTAATAGCTCAAGCATACAGCGGCTGGTCATATCTAACAGGAGAACCTGATGGGCCTCCAACCAGAATCGCCCCTAATTCTGCTGACTACATCACTGCACTCACCGCTTCCGTGGCGGCGCTGACAGGGTATATCCATTCCAGAAGCACAGGTGCAGGACAAGCATCAGATGTAGCCCAATTCGAAGCTGTAGCAAGAACATTGGGTGACACAGTCCCCTGCTATTTTAACGTAAACCATCATATATCAAAGAGGGTGGGCAACAAGGCTAGAGCGTTCCAGCCATATGATTTGTTCCAAACATCAGATGGCCGCGTGGCAGTGGGTGGCGTTGGTCCTGGAGTATTCGGAAAATTCCTCAATGCTATGAAAGAAGCCACCGGACTGAATCCCGACGATTATCCCTGGTCGGAGGTCGCCAATAGCCCGGAGCAATTAGATTCACCCAAAGGTGTGAAGTTGGACCAAATACTCAGAGAATGGCTTGTCAATCACACTAAGAAAGAAGCTACCGCGCTATTCGAAAAATACGATGTTCCCGTTGGACCAGCCTCAACGGCACAGGATGCCTGTGAGGACGAACACTGGATTGACAGAAACAACTTCGTTGAATGCACCGACCAGACCCTGCAGGAGAAAATTAAGATATTTGGCATAGTTCCTAAAATGCAGGAAACTCCAGGCAAGGTGTGGCGCGGAGCACCCTCACTGGGACAGGATACCACTGATATCCTGACCAGAATATTGGATTACACGACGGAGGAGATAAAACAACTGCGCGAGGAAAAGATTATCTGATAATAAAACTGACTGAAACACATCAATCATGAGGAGGGAAAAGTGGAAGTATCTGAAAGAGTTAAGAGACTGGAGAAAAAACCTGCTCCCATCATAATACCCAAGTTTGGTCCGCTTACTGGGATCAGGATGCTATCAAGCGGTACTCTGGTCGCCGAACCCCATGCCGCAACACTGCTCGCTGACCTTGGGGCAGAGGTTATCCATATAGAGAGACCTGGGACAGGAGACACACTTAGAGGGATGTCTCCCTATATTAAAGGCGGAGGGTCGCAGACGTCCACCTTCAATGCAGACAACGGACGCAACCGTCTCAGTATGGAACTGGACATGCGCATCAACAAAAATCCCCTGTCCAAAGAGGTCTTTCTCAAGCTGATAAAATCCTGCGACATATGGATGGACAACCTTGTCTGGTTGGAGCAGAGATATGGTATCACCGACAAAATGGTTCTGGAGGTAAATCCTAAAATCGTTATAGTGCATGTGAGTGGTTACGGAAAACCTGAATTCGGTGGAAATCCCGATATGTGCTGGAGGGGATCTTACGACCTGGTCGGACAAGCCTATGGCGGCTGGTGCCAATTAGTAGGCGAGCCCGACAGTTCCCCTACCAGAATTAATCCTTACTCGATCGACTACGTCAGCGCTATTACAGCCCTCATCGGAGCTCTGATGGGATATATCAATATGCTAAATACAGGCAAAGGGCAGGTGGTCGACCTGGCTCAATTCGAGGCAGCTGCAAGAATACTGGGAGACAATTTTACCCGTTACCTCAATCTCAACGAGGTGCCCAACAGAACGGGAAATAAATCGCCAATATACCAACCAAACAACATATTCGAGTCCATACATGGCTACATTGCTATTGATGTATCTGAGCCCGATGAATTCGAGCGCTTTCTGCAGGCAATGTCTGAGGCTGCCGTATTAGACCCAGATGACTACCCATGGTCGGAGGTCAACGGCAGTGAAGAAGCCATCAACTCAATCAAGGGTAGAAAGTTAAATCGCATAACCAGCGATTGGATTAGCCACCATGCCCGGAAAGAAGTCCAGGCGCTATTTGAGAAATACAATGTCCCTTCCAGCTTGGTCTATACCATCAGGGACGCCTCAAAAGACCAGCATTGGTTTGACAGAGGAGACTTTATCGATTGCATTGACGAGAGTACCCATAAGAACGTTACTATATTCGGCGTGACTCCCAAGTTCGCCCAAACTCCGGGCAGGGTCTGGCGCGGAGCGCCGGCACTGGGACAGGATGCAGATGATATCCTCACCAAAATACTGGATTACACACCGGAGGAAGTACAGAATTTAAGAAAGTCAAAAGTAGTATAACGGCAGAACAAACATTAAAATACTGCTTCTGTCAAAGGTCCAAAAGCTCATCAGGAAAACCTTTGACAAAACATATCATATGTAGTAGACTAGCGGTTCTGTTGCACTTTAACAATTGAATAGTAGAAGGAAGGTTCTTTAAGCAAACATTAAACAAACTTTTTTTCAGAGAGTTTGATCCTGGCTCAGGATGAACGCTGGCGGTGTGCTTAATG
>JAGHDJ010000021.1 GCA_021159955.1 Dehalococcoidia bacterium | reverse complement strand
GATATATTCCTCTGGTTATCATAATGTCAAAGCTGCAAAGTTAAAGGCTATGTCTATGTGGTTGGGGGAGAGTTATAACGACGATCTGGAGCAGCTATTTTCCTTACCTGTATGTGATTTGAGGGAGGAGCTGTTATCCCTATATGGGGTGGGGGAGGAGACGGCTGATTCTATAATTCTGTATGCTGCAAGGAAGCCCATTTTCGTTATTGATGCGTATACTAGGCGTATTATTCGTCGTTTGGGATTTTCTGTGGGGGATGGTGGGTATCACTTCCTTCAAACGTTTTTTATGGAGCAGCTCCCATGTGACGAGGGGTTATTTAATGAATATCATGCCCTCTTTGTTTGTCATGGCAAGGAGGTATGCAGAAGGAGACCACGTTGCTCTGAGTGTTGTGTGAGTTCTATTTGCTCGCATTATCTTGGTAGTCTGGCAAGGTGAGCAACAGTCCCGCGATGCTCTTGGCGTCACATATCTCACCGGAGGTGATGAGTCGAAGAGCATCTCCGATTGGAACGCGGAGTAATTTGATGTCATCGGTGTCTTCCGCGTGTAATGGCGCTAGCTGGAGTTTGGTAGCGAGGTATAGATGCAAATATTCGGTGCAGTATCCTGGGCTGGCATAGAATCCTGAGATTCTGGCTACGTTTTGTGGCTGATATCCTGTTTCCTCCCGTAATTCCCGGTGTACGGCTTCAATGGGGCTTTCCCCTGGCTCAATGCCTCCGGCTGGTATTTCCAGCAGGGCTTTCCCTGCAGCCTCGCGAGGTTGACGGACCAGCAGGACATTATCATCTTCATCTATAGCTATGACTGCTATGCAGTCGTCGTGTTCCACTATCTCTCTAGTTTTCTTACTGCCATCTGCCCTGGTAGTAGTCTCTATTTTCAGGTTTACTATTCTGCCGCGGTATACTTCTCTGGTAGAAACAGATTGTTTTTGATTCAATGATGACCTCCTGGAGTCATTGATATGCTATTGATGAGAGCATCTGGTGGCCATATCATGGCTACTTCGTCACATTCGGGGAATTTAGGGCATCGGTAACAGTCAGTCCACACCTTCTGCGGCAATTCTGATTTGTCAACCATCCGAAAGCCGATTTTTTCAAAGAAATGCGGCTTGTAAGTCAGGCAGAATATGGTGGAGATACCAATATTATTGGCTTCTTCAAGGCATATCTTCATGACCTGCGTTCCTATTTTCTGGTTTTGTTTCTTCTCTAAAACTGCTAGCGACCTTATCTCTGCCAGGTTAGACCAATTGATATGTAATGCTGCACAGGCGACTATCTCTTCACCATCTCGTGCTACGGAAAAATCCCTGACGTTTTCATAGATTTCACTCAGGGCTCTGGCTAATAACTCGCCCCTGCTGGCAAATTTATTTATCAACCTGTGTATCTGAGGGACATCGGTTATTTGGGCTTTTGCTATTACCATACTCATTTTTCTTTCAGCTTCTTTTCCAGTGCATTGTAGAATGAGGAGGGTGGGGATAATCTAAGAAAGCGTGTCACATACGGACTCCGTTTCATTTTAATGCGGTCTCCTTCCTGAAATGGGATATTTATCTGCCCATCAATGCTGAGCATTGCATGGTAACTCGGTTGGCTTTGGATTTCTATAATATCTGTGGATGGTATGACCAGTGTATGTCCTATGCTTAGATAACTTGATATTGGCGATAGGATTATATCTGTTGATTGTGGATAGAGAATAGGTCCACCACTGGCGAGAGAGTAAGCCGTGCTGCCCGTAGCGGTGGATATTATGATACCGTCTGTTCTGTAGGTGGTAACGTATGTGTTGTTAATGAGCACCTTAATATGGATTAGTCGTGGTGCGGCGGCTCTTGCTACAACCACATCATTCAGCGCATGGTAACACTGTTTGTCTTTGCTCGGTTTAGCGCTTGAGATTAACTCTGCCTCCAGCATCGCTCGCTTATCCATCCAGCCCTCTCCCGAGAGAAATAGTGGAATTTGATCTATGGCATTCCGGGTGTTGAGTTCTGTTAGAAATCCTACATTGCCCATATTGATACCCACAATGGGAACATTTCTGGGGGAGGCGTATCTAGCTGCTTTTAGAATGGTACCATCGCCCCCTATGCTGAAGATTATATCTGTGTTAGCCATTTGATCGCTATTTGGACCTGACTGTGAAGTGGGGTGGAGCCAATTTGTAACTCCCCTCCGTCGCAGATATTGCGATATCTCTTCGGCGAAGGTTTTTGAAGAGGAGATATTATGGTTAAAAATAATACCAGCTTTTTTCAATGATACGGGAACTCCTGCGATGTGACCTACTTCATGCTAAGACCAGAGTGAGGATATCCTTAGTTAGTGCGCATGAATGTGTGTATAGCATATCGTGACTGTGTCGAGATTATATCATATGCTATGTTATATGTATATTTATGTTGGTTGTTGGATGAAGGGCCTCGTATATATTCTTAACATAACATATGTGTCATGTCCTTGTATCATATATACACCGCATGCTAGTTGACATAAATTTGACAGAGGTGTTTTATATTGACAATATGTGCTTGATATGGTAGCATACTGGTGTCCTGAGTGATCAGGCTGATGAGGCTGGGGAAGTCCAACAGTTGGGTGCTGAAGAGAGAGCATGGATCAGGCGGAACGCTGAGTAGGGTTATGAGCCCGAGAGCGCGAGGTGAGGGAAGTGCTGAACAGTATCCTTGTCGGTTGGGGGTGTCCAGATAAGGCAGTGGGGTTGCTCGGGACGCCTTTTTTTATATCAAGCAGCATATCGTTTCATTATTTTTTGTCCAATTCGGGTCGTAGTACGCCTATAAATGGCAAGTTACGGTACTTGTCCTGATAATCTAATCCGTAGCCTACAACGAACTCATCAGGTATCTCGAATCCCTTATATGTCAGGGGAACATTAATCAGGCGACGTGCCTTTTTATCAAGTAGTGTGCACACATGCAGACTTGATGGATTGTGTGTGGAGAGATAATTAAGGACGTAGTTTAATGTCATCCCCGTATCTACGATATCTTCTATCATAAGGATGTCTTTCCCTGTGATATTTTCTTCTATATCCTTGGTAATTCTTACTGCTCCGGAGATATCATTAGCGTAGCGGGATATTGCCATGAAATCTACAGAGAGAGGGATGGTGATATGGCGTGTGATGTCAGCCATGAAACAGAACATGCCTTTCAATATCCCTATCAACAGTGGCTGTTTGTTGGCATAGTCTTTTGATATTTGTTCTCCTAGCAGGCGCACTCTCTCCTGAATTTGATTTTCACTGAATAGTATTCTGTCTATGTCCTGCACAGTGGTTTGCCCCAAGGGACCATATCCATATTTGGCTAGTATGTTGATATAATCCTTTTTGTTCAGGAGTTTTATATTGATTTCGGGGTAGAGCTTTTTCAGGCGGCGCACCTTTCGGTTTTTGTCGCTCTGATGTTTCTGCTTGAGTGTAGTGATCTCGAGGTATATGTTTACCGCTGGAAGATAGAAATCGGGGGTAAACATCTCTTCCGCCTGATCCTTTTCCCACTGGAGAGGGAATGATCGTGGCTCATATAACCACTCTATACGGTAGAAATCGAGCAGTCTGGCGAACTCCTTTTCGCTTGGGTGGGCAAAGCTTGGAGGACTGGCTAAACTGGAAGTGAGTTTTGGTAAAGCAGTATCGTCTGCAGTATTATCGCAGGGGATTTGTTGCATCAAGTCATGAAGCTTAATATTCTCGGAAGCGATTACAGCCAGGTTGCCGACTGCGAACAGGAAGTCCCTTTCCGCATGAGAAAATTCGCGTTGTGTTCTGCTGTGAACATTGAGAGCTCCTATGACTTCTCCGCGCTGCGTGAGGGGGATGCTGAGTATGGAGACCATGCCCTCTCTGGCAACAAGTTCGGAGTTCTGGAAACGGGGATCCTGCCGGGCATTGGGTATAAAGACAACTTCACCGTTCATTACCTGTTCTAAGTCGTGGTTCTGTTCCAGTAAACTGCTGCGTGAATACCAATCACTCAAGCCATAAGAAGAGATGGATACCAGATGTTCGCCTGTTGTGTTTTTGAGTGCTACCGAACACCCATCGACGTTGATGGCTTTTGTTGCGCTTTTAGCAATAGAGCGCAAAAATTTCTTCGGTGGGAGTGCAGAATTGGCAACTTCAGCCACTTCTTTTAAGGCTTTGTAGCATCGCAGGCTAGTTCCGTTCAATGTTGTGATACTCCCCCTATCCGCACTTAGTGTAGCCACAACTTGGACAATATTGGCAACCTTCCTGATATACCAGGAGATTGCTGCACTCAGGGCACTGTCCACCCACGTTGCTTTGAGGCATGGGTTGTTCAGATGTATTGTGGTTGTTTTCATTGCTATTGTTAAGATAGCCACCTAGTACTCCTCCGATGGCATCCGGGCAGGAAAGTATGGCGTGTCCCTTTTCCCATGCTATGGAGGGGCATCTGATACCACGCAGTTGGTTAACAATAGCCTCTGGTTTCAGCCTTGACCTTAGTGCTAGTGAAATAAGTCTGCTGATAGCTTCTAATTGTGCCGAAGCGCAACCGCCTGCTTTGCCCAGAGTGGAGAAAACCTCACACATCCCCTGTTCGTCGGAATTAACGGTTACATACATGCTGCCGCAGCCTGTAGAGACTCTTTTAGTGAAGCCGCTGGTAGTTGCTAATCGCTTCCGTGGAACGATTCCATTATCTGTAGACTCTTCTGTTTTGTTTATGGTCAGGACTTGTTGCTCCTTGCTGCCATCGCGATATATGGTTACTCCTTTGCAATTCTCCTTATATGCCATCATATATACCGATGCTATATCTTCTCGGGTAGCGTCGTGGGGAAAGTTGACAGTCTTGGAGACTGCATTGTCAGTAAAATTTTGTGCAGACGCCTGCATCTTGATGTGCCACTCCGGAGCTATGTCGTGAGAAGTAACAAATATCTCCTGAATCCTTTCGGGGACTTCCTTCATGCCGCGCACTGAACCTCGCAGTGCCAGTTCCTTCATCAAATCTTCACTCCAGAAGCCCTCCTTTTTGGCGATCTCTTCAAAGAGCGGATTTACTTCTATGAACTGTTCTCCATCTAATATGTTACGGGTGTAGCACAGGGCAAATAACGGTTCTATGCCACTGGAGCAGCCGGCAATAATGCTCAGAGAGCCGGTGGGAGCGATGGTGGTCCTGGTGGCATTCCGTACCTGTTGACCACCAGGTGTGTCATAGATGCTGCCGCTAAAGGAAGGAAACAAACCCCTCTCTTTTCCGAGTTCAACCGAGGCCGCAGTGGCTTCTTTGCTTATGAATTGCATGATGTCCTTAATTGTGCAGAGTGCTTTTTCTGAGTTGTATGGTATGCCCATGCGAATTAGCGCATCAGCGAATCCCATTATCCCTAACCCAATCTTTCTGGTTTCTAGTGACATCTTCTCTATCTTGTCTAGTGGGAACTTGTTTACTTCAATTACATTGTCCAGAAATCTCATTGCTGTCTTGACGGTGTCTGCCAGTTTTATGTAGTCTATTTCTACTGTGTCTCTATTTTGATGCAGCATGCGTGCGAGGTTGATAGAGCCGAGATTACACGATTCGTAGGGCAGCAGGGGCTGTTCACCGCATGGATTGGTGCTTTCAATTGCTCCCAGGTTAGGCGTGGGGTTGTCTTTGTTGATGCGGTCCATGAAAACGATTCCGGGGTCACCTGATATCCATGCCATATCCACTATTTTGTCAAAGACGTCTTTAGCATTTAAGCTGCTGGTGGTTTTCCCAGTGTGAGGGTTGATCAGATCATAATCCTTTTCTGTTTCTACTGCCTTCATAAACTTCTCACTGATAGCTACCGAGAAATTGAAGTTTGTAAAGGAGTCTGATTTTTCCTTAGCTGTAATGAATTTCAGTATATCAGGGTGATCAATGTTGAGGATAGCCATATTGGCTCCTCGTCGCATTCCGCCTTGTTTAATGACATCGGTAGCGGTGTCAAATACCCTGATGAAGGATACGGGTCCGCTGGCTATGCCGCCGGTGGAGCCAACCCTGTCACTTTCCGGTCTGAGACGGCTGAAAGAAAATCCTGTTCCACCTCCACTCTGGTGAATGAGGGCGGTATTTTTTACCCCTTCAAAGATGGATTCCATTGAGTCTTCAATGGGTAGGACAAAACACGCAGAGAGTTGCCCCAGCTCGCGACCAGCATTCATCAATGTTGGTGAATTTGGTAGGAATTCAAGCTTGGTCATCATATCATAGAATTTTTCCTCCCATATTCGTGTGTCTGCATTTGGATTGAAGCTGGCTTCGGCAGAGGCAATACACAGAGCAACGCGGTGGAACATCTCCTCGGCGGTCTCAATCACTTTGCCGCTGGAATTCTTCTTGAGGTACCTTTTTTCAATAACTCTGATGGAATTGGGTGTTAAATTAATGGGAGGTGATTTTGTTGCTGCGGCTTGTTCCCCGCTGCGTCTTCCTCTGGGTGAGGGGGTGAATGGGTCGCTCCCTGTTGCTACGGGAATAGTATTGGCAGTAATTGTCCTGGGATTATTAATCTCGGCAAGCATCGTTCTGATAAAAGATTCGATTTCGTGGCTGGGAGGTATGTGATTCTCTCTCCAGCTTGATTTTGGAACGAGATGCTCCATCCCTGGCAGGGTCTGGGGTGCTGCTTTGTGTTGACCCATACGCTGAATTAGTTTCTGTGTGAGCTTTTCTGCCAAGGCTCTATCAGGTTCTCCTTCGGACTCCAGTATATCGAAAATTTTTCTTACTATTATGTTCTGGAGCAGGTGTTCGGTTTTATTTGTTTCTTGCACGTTTTTAGTGGTCACAGATTTCATTTTATCCCTTTCCTGGCCCTGATGGTGCGGTTGTTTTTTTCGGGAACGAGGGCAACTGGGGTTTGCTTGAGAGAGGATTTTTCTTTTGAGATAGATTGTCTACCTCTTTCCTGAAGCTCTCAAAGTCGGTAAATTCTCGATAGACACTGGCAAAGCGGATATATGCGATGCGGTCCAGGTCTTTCAGGTGTTTCATTACCAGTTCACCAATAATAGAACTTGGAATTTCCATTTGTCCCATCTGGTTTATTTCTCTCTCAATGCAATTGACCAATTCCACAATGCGCTCACTTGATATTGGACGCTTGGCACAAGCCTTGCGGATACCTGTTATCAGTTTGTCGCGATTGAATTCTTCTCGTCTGGCATCCTTCTTATTTACCATGAAGGTATTTGATTGTATGCGTTCGTAGGTAGTAAAACGCGCGTTGCAACGCAAGCACTGGCGACGACGGCGTACTCCATCACTCACTCCCCTGGAGTCAATGACCTTAGAATTCTGACAGTCGCAGTAAGGGCAATTCACTGTAGAGCTCCCTTCTAAGCATGATGAGTAAGTTGCACACTATGTAGAGTCGACACAAGCATAGTAGCACAAGATGTAGTGATTATCAAGCACAAGATGGTTATGCTTTATGACTGTTTGATGGTGTCATGCAATGCAGGTTTCTGGAAGGGGGATGATGATGATGGAATTGTTTTTAGAGATGCTGCAATTGGAGTATTTGAAGGTTGGTATGTTATAATAACAAGGCTCTGTCAGGGCGTAGTTTGAGAAAAATTTTTAGAGGAGCGTGTTTTACCTGATTATGGCTAGGAACATTGTGTGGTTTCAAGAAGTGGGTAAAGGTGATATTCCTTTGGTCGGAGGCAAAGGGGCTAATCTGGGCGAGATGACGAACTCTGGTATTCCTGTCCCCCCCGGGTTTATTGTTACTTCGGATGCATATGCCGTATTCCTCGAGGAGTCGGGTCTTGTAAACAAAATAAGTGCTTTTCTTGACTCCCTAGATACCAATGACTTTAATCGTCTGGATGAGGTTGCTACCAGGATTAGACAACTGATGAATTCAGCTCCCATGCCACAAGGGATAGCTGATGAAATAGTGGAGGCTTATCACAAGATGGGTGACGGAATGGTTGCTGCCAGATCTTCTGCTACTGCTGAAGACCTTCCTGAGGCCTCGTTTGCGGGGCAGCAACGGACATTCCTTAATATTAAAGGAGACGAAGAGCTTTTATGGGCTATCCAGGGCTGTTGGGCATCTCTTTTTGAGACCCGTGCCATTTTTTATCGTGTGGAACAGGGCTTTGATCACCTTAAAGTTAGGCTGGCTGTGCCGGTGCAACGCATGATTCAGTCTGAAGTGGCTGGTGTTATGTTCACTGCGGAACCTGTTTCCAGTGATAAGAGCAAGGTGGTAATTGAAGCAGCATATGGATTAGGCGAAAGTGTTGTTTCGGGGGACGTAACACCCGATTTTTATGTGCTGGATAAGTCCAGTATGAAAATCAGCGACAAGAAAATTGCCAGGCAGCCATGGAGTTTGGTGCGGAATACTCAAAGTAAGAACAGAGATGATAGTAATATAAAAGTCCCTATCCCCAGTGAAGAGCAATCCAAGCAGAAGCTGTCAGATGTAGCTATTGTGAAATTAGCTGAGATAGCAAAAAGGATAGAAAAGCATTATGGTTTCCCGCAAGACATTGAGTGGGCATATGAGGATGGTGAGTTTTATATCGTTCAGACTCGTCCAATAACTACTATATCAGATAGTACACAGTCTGTGGGTGATGAGATTGAGGCGGAAGTAATACTGTCCGGGTTGGCGGCCAGTCCTGGTATGGTCTCTGGCCTGGCTAAAATAGTTCATGACCCGTCTAAAGTGGATATTGTTAAAGAAGGCGATATTCTGGTGGCTGAAGCTACTACTCCCGATTTTGTGCCAGCTATGAAGCGTGCTGCAGCTATTATTACCGATTATGGTGGCAGAACCTGTCATGCGGCTATTGTCAGTCGCGAACTTGGGGTTCCCTGTGTGGTTGGGACACAGACAGCTACTCAAGAGTTGGCTGAAGGGCGTCTTATTACCGTGAATGGGTCTCGTGGTGAGGTGTATGACGGGAAAATTGAGCAGGATGAAGAAGCAGGGGGAGAAGTGGAGCGAGCTGAAACCAGGACCAATGTCTATGTTAATCTTTTTGACCCTGACCTGGCGGATAGGACTGCTGCCCGTTATGTAGATGGAGTGGGTCTCTTGAGGGCAGAGTTTATTGTTGCCGGTATAGGCAAGCATCCGCGTTATATGCTTGATGAAGGCAAAGGGGATGAGTTCATTGATAATATAGTTCAAGGGCTTACAAAATTCGCTAAAGTGTTTAACCCCCGTCCTGTCGTTTATCGAGCCACCGATTTTAAAACGAATGAGTATCGCAATCTCAAGGGTGGAGAGAAATATGAGACGGTAGAGGAAAATCCCATGATGGGATATCGCGGCTGTGCCAGATATATTGGTGACCCGGAAGTATTCAAGATGGAGATAGAAGCTATAAAGAGGGTGAGGGAGACCTATAAAAACTTATGGGTTATGATTCCGTTTGTGCGCACGGTAGATGAATTATCTCAGGTGAAGACCTTAATGGAAAATGAAGGACTGGTGCGTTCGGCTGATTTCAAATTATGGATAATGGTAGAGGTGCCATCCAACGTTATTCTGCTGGATAAGTTCATTGATGTTGGTATTGATGGGGTTTCTATAGGGTCTAACGATCTCACTCAGCTTACTCTGGGTTTGGATAGGGATAATG
>JAGHDJ010000019.1 GCA_021159955.1 Dehalococcoidia bacterium | reverse complement strand
GTATGTCTCCCCACCGGTTGAGTATTCGTTTTGCAAAATCCAGCCGCTGGGAAAGGATACATCTCCGAAAATACTTTCGGATAGGGAGCTTACGTGCCCCAGTGCAATAGTGATGTATGGAGTAGGTTCCATAGTTATATTGTAGTCTGTAAAATTCTCAGAGACGCGTTCGTAGGCGTTTATTTTGGTAACGGGCAGATTTCCTGGTGAGTAGAGGGGGACTTTATCGGGGATATTATCGTGGTCAGGGTTGGAAATATAGAGGTAGATGTGGTCAGTGGGAAAAGTGTGGCTTGGTGGATTCAGGTTTCCCAGCACTACGATTGTCTCTATATTCTCTATGTCCACTGGAGAAGATGTGAACATTGTGCTTATATCGTATGGTGTTGGCGTGGGAGTTGTTGGCGCAGGAGTAGGGGTGTAAATTGGCATTGAGATGGAATCAGAGTTTGATATTTCCACAAAGAGAGGGCTGTCACTCAGCGGCAGTGAAGCCGCATCAGTTGTCTCCTCATCGCCATAAATGTTGGTAATCTTAACGTTGCCATTAATTTCGGGTGGTAGAGAACTGGTGCCCCACAGCACGTAGAGTATTTTCCCTCCGACTGTGAATTCATACTGCCCCTCTGCCAATTTCTCAGCAGTGGTAAATCCACCCAGCTTCTGACTCAAGGTCTTGTAGGCATAAAAAGCTGGCCTTTTCACGCCATTCGACTCTATTAAGGCTGATTGACCAAATTCTGGCGAATCGAATGGAGGTGCCATAAAAGAGGTATAGAATATCTTATCTACTCCGCAAGCAAAAGCGTTAACATAGCTCTTGACTAGAATCTGCCCGTGTTCCTCAGGCGAGATGTATTTGCCGCTGTGACTCTGTCCTATTCTATGTTGTGCCTCGGTTACCCATATCGGCTTGTTGATATTGTATTTTCTCAGCAATGCACTAAACTGTGGAACGTTTAGCTCATCGCTTGCTCCTATTGAGTGAATATTAGCGATATCGAAATACTGACTTCCATTCTTGAAGATTGGCTCCCAGAAGGAGACTATCCAGCTTTCCATTCCTGCCATCCCTGCATGGAGGACTTTTGCATCTGGGTCTGCTTCCTTCACCGCCTGATATGTGGCTTTCAGAATCTCGAGGTAATCCTCAGGTGAGCCATTGAAGAAAGAGTTGAAACCACTCTGCATGCCTGGCTCATTACTGACTTCCCAGTATTTGATGGGAAGCTCTAGCCCCGGCATATCGTCTATTCCATCGCCGTCATATCTTTCGACCAGGGCAGAAACGAACTCTTTGTAGGCATCTATGTCATGGGGTTTACGACGGCTTTTACCCATTTCCTGCTCGAATACTAAAACGGTGGTAGCGGTCGGCAATTCCCATTGAGCCTGGTCCCAGACAGCGAAGGGCCAGATGGTAGCTAAGGTGCCGAACCCCTTACTTTGGTTCCTCTGAACCCACTGATCAGGGTATTGCCACAGGTATTCGCCCTTCGTTTGTTCCACCCAACCCCAGATAAATGGTCCCGGATGGGGTCTATCCCATTTCGTACCCAGTTCCATCACTCCTCTGGAATTGTTGCTGGCTCCCAGGAAGCCAAAGTGGGAGGATTCAATTTCCTCCGGAAGGGATTTAGGGGAAATGACAGGGGTAGGTCTGGGCTCTGTTGGAGCAGGTGTTGCTGAGGGAATCTGTGTAGGTGATGGAATAGGGGAAGGAGTGGTGGTGCCGATTGATTCAGCTGTGGGGATAGGTATCGCAGTGGGTGATGATGCAGGAATTGGAGTGGGAGCAGGAATTGCTTGTGTGCAGCCAACGAGGAGAGCGAAAACCACTAAAATAAAAGGTATCAGAATACGAAAACCGGGACTCTTTATCATTGTACGCTCCGTTCGAACTCTTGATTATAAACAGATAGCTATTCCTACTGTAACCAGTTTTCAGATTTGCTGTCAACCAGACATGCCTGCTTTGATCCAATTGAGTGGAAATTGGCAGTTCGGTGATTTAATCAGGCACTTATTTTTGAAATGGGATTGTAATTTTGTCAAACGGTGAAGGCTCATTTGGTGGCGTCGGGGTATTACGGAAGAAAATTTCCAGCTCTAAAGTTTTTGGCTGAAAAAGTATGATTTGGGCAGTTTCACTATTATATAAATCCCCATCCTCAAGCAGGCCGGGGATACCGTCCGTTCCGTCGTAGCTCTGAATATTCTTCAGTTCATTCCAGGTTACTTTACCGTCGCTCTCCGCCTCAGTTAGCAACCTTTTATAACTGTCCAGTCTTGTGGTGCAAATTTCCACCTGTGTGAAGTTATCGTGATTCCCCTTTAGCATAAAGCCGCTAACCGCTGCAATTGCATTGCTGAAATCCCACTCTATTCCTGGATTAAGTTCAGAATCGCTGCTTCGAAGTGCTCGGCGCATATCGTTTCCTGTGCCGCTGAGATTGTTCTCCAGTACCCCGCTTTTCTCCGAATCAGCCAGAAAAATCAGATGATTGAACCCATAGGGATGCTGACTCATATAACCAGCTACCCCTTCTATGACTGATTCATTTTCCAGTGCATACCTTAAATCAAATGGATAGGAGTATATGCCAGAAGATGAGTAGTGTTGCTCGGCACCGATAGTATCCACAATGGCAGCAAAGACTCCAGCGCTGTTAAAAGCTGTCAGAGCGTTCATGCTTGCCAGCCATCCTATCAGATAGACCGAACTCTCTCCTTTGTTTATCTTTGTCACGCAGTGGTAATTTGCGAGGTTGGCTGGCATATCGAGACTTCTGGCTACCATCGGGCTACCTGTTTCTGAGAGTGAACCAAATACAGATATCGCAGAGCATTGAACTGTCCTGCCTATATCAGCCAGCAGGTTGAAGAAATACAGCTCGTTCTTGGAAAGAAAGCCATCTCCCACTTCATCAGTGTCGGAATTAGCCAGGGTAGAGGCAACCCCGTCTAATTCGCTTACGTAGTCTTGTGGCAGTTGAGGTTTTACGTCCTCAACCCTTGGTATAATCATATTGCCAATGAATTTGACAGCCATTGAGGAGAGCATAGCTGGCACGTTTATACCAAAGTCCTCAATATACATGTCACTTTTAACATCAATCGAATCATAAAGAAATTGATCGATGTCCTTTTGTATATCGGGGAATTCCTGGCTCAGTTTTTGTCCGTAATCTCGCATAACCTCATAAGGATTCTGTCC
>JAGHDJ010000133.1 GCA_021159955.1 Dehalococcoidia bacterium | reverse complement strand
GCACAGGCAGTCTCGGGGTTGCCATCAGTGAAGCGGTAGAAGAAGCAGCTTCTCGCGATGATACACACTACTCCCTGGGCAGCGTACTCAACCATGTGCTGTTACATCAAACCGTAATCGGACAGGAAGCCAAGAAGCAGATGGAAAAAGCCGATTCCTATCCGGACATCATAATCGGATGCGTGGGCGGCGGCTCAAACTTCGCCGGGCTCTTTCTCCCATTCGTCAAAGATAAGATTGAAGGCAAAAAGCCCAATCTGCGCATCATCAATGTGGAACCAAAGAGCTGCCCCACACTCACCAGAGGACCCTACGCCTACGACTACGGTGACGTGGCAGGATTGACCCCATTGATGAAGATGTACACTCTGGGACATGATTTCATTCCACCTCCAGTCCACGCCGGAGGACTCCGCTACCACGGGATGGCACCTATATTATGTCACCTATACAACCTGGGGCTGATAGAAGCCAGAGCAGAACATCAGCTTGGCACCTTCCAGGCAGGAATAGCCTTTGCTCGTACTGAAGGAATCATCAGTGCTCCGGAAACGAACCACGCCATCAGGGCAACTATCGACGAAGCTCTGAAATGCAAGGAAACGGGCGAGTCAAAAACCATTCTGATGTGCCACAGCGGGCACGGTCACGTTGATATGGCTTCCTACGAAGCCTACTTTGCAAACCAGTTACACGATTATGCCTACCCGAAAGAGAAAGTCGAGGAGGCACTCGCCAACCTACCAAAGGTGTAACTAAAAGAATTGATCCGAAAATAAATGGGGAGTCAATATCCGAAATATTGACTCCCCATTTAACAACATAGTTAAGACTATTCCAACAGCAAGAAATTGTTTTGACCCGCGCTATATTTCACCAGACGATGCGGCGCCTCCACTTCATACCACATCCATGTCGCCTCTTGCTCCGTCCCACTGGCAATATCGCCAAACTTCACCCTGTAACAATCAAAAGTTCCCACAGGAGCTTCCACTTCCTCCACACCAGTAACGGTAAAAGCAACAACAGGCGTCATAAACTGAGAAGAAGAAGTGCTGGCAAACTCAATATAATAACCTACCTCCAGCGGCAGCGCACGACCTATAAAAAGAGTCTCACTACTATCGTAAACAGCTGAGGGAACACCAATAATAAGATTCTTCTCATCAGTGGAATCATCCTGTTCAGCAGATTCCCCATCCTCGCTCTCTGTCTTTGTTAGCTTGATATTAATATCGACTCTGCTATCACTATATTTACTAACTACCTCTATCTTCCCCTGATCTGTAACGTTTACAACCTGATTACCAGAGATGGGAACTAAATCATCTGCTTGAACCACAAGAACGTCCTCTGTGGTTAATGAACCAAAATCGTTGCTCCTTGCCAGTATATAATTATCCCCGTCTCTTTCCACCTTTAACTCAGATGTACCAACATCCGAATCACTCGCGGCATCCACTACTTTGTAATTCGCACACTCGCTATCTCCCCATGGCGCTTCCAGCGGCAAACCAGATACACCTGGGGCATCCACTGCCGGAATGGGAGTAATTTCCTCACTCTCACAAGCGATGGCACCGACGCTAACTATCATCAATACAGCAACTAATACTACAACAGCTTTCTTCATAAATACCCTTTCTTTTCTAGAATTGCCGACCAGCCTCAGGCTAACCGACTTATATCATCTCAAGCACTATACTTTACAACATCAGCACTGTATCTGCAACAAAATATGACCCATTGCTCTACCTCTGCGATAATTTGACAGCAAGCGCAGCGAAGATTAAAATCTGGATGGTAGTCTAAATGAGCAAGGAGAGTAATAATCCTCAAATGGTTGAAATGGTCATTGATGGAATCCAACCGAATATGGTAAAAGGCGGCGGCGTGATAATCCTGAAAGAAAGGGATAATGGCAGATACCTTCCAATATGGATTGGTTCCGCAGAAACACATGCGATAGTATTGAAAATACGGGACATCACCGTACCTCGACCTCTAACACACGACCTGCTGTGTTCCATTCTTGACACCCTGATGATTACAATGGACTCCGTCATTGTCAGTGACCTCAAAGACGATGGCACCTTTTATGCCAAATTGATACTCAACACCAGCGGTCAGCGGCTGGAGATTGATTGCCGCCCCAGTGATGGCATCGCAATCGCGGTAAGAACAAGTGCCCCTATCTATGTCGAGAAATCGGTACTGGATAAAGCGGGAGTTCTATTAGATAGCGAAATGGGAAAGTCGCTGTCGCTGGGTGATAAACCTGAGCAAGAAGAGGATGGCAACAAATCCGAGCAGGAAAAAAAGTCTATCTTCAGCGACTTTATAAACACCCTGGACATAGACGACTTTAACAACAATAAATCTTAGCCCGCATACTCAAATCTCAGGCGGTACATACTATGGACGAGCAACTCATTAAGAGGGTAATATCATCTATAAAATGCAGCACCTGCGGCCACAATTATCAGTCAGATAATGTCAGCATTATGGGACATCAGAATGATTTGTGGATTCTAGAGGTTTACTGCCCAACCTGCGCTACCAAAGGGCTGGTGGCTGCCCTTATCAACCACGACAAACTATCACCCAACAGAACTGACCTCACCAGAGCAGAACAAGCCCAATTCAATCAAATCAAGCCTGTCGGGATAGACGATGTGCTGGATATGCACAATCTCCTTGATAGCTCCGATGGAGATATCTTATCACTGCTCTCCCAATGATGCCACTGCGCATTAGAAGCAACCAGTGCTATCATCCTTCCAAAATCACAGTCCACACTCAGCAGGTCGTATGAGCGATAACCTTATCACAAATACAGGCTCTCCATCAGTCTCACAACTCAATAGAGTGGGATGCGTAGTTACAGCCGCAGGTGAAGGCATCCGAATGGAAGGACTGGACAAGATTTTCCTCCCGATAAACGGTAAACCTCTCATAAGCTATGCGG
The DNA here is from genome assembly GCA_021159955.1 of Dehalococcoidia bacterium. GTDB lineage: Bacteria > Chloroflexota > Dehalococcoidia > UBA2247 > UBA2247 > JAGHDJ01. Next base: position 862 of record JAGHDJ010000133.1, on the reverse strand, counting down.
TGAATATTTTTCAAAACAGCCCACTTGTTCATCAGATAGTTCTGGTGCTAAACAAAAATAATATAAAAGCAGGCGAAGAGCTGAGGAACAAGCTGGAATGGTCCAAGGTAAGCGATATATGTGTCGGTGGAGAAAGACGGCAGAACTCGGTAGCAAACGGCATAAGCCACCTCAAAACTTGCCAGTGGGTTATAATACACGATGGCGCGCGCCCGTGCATAACCGACAAATTAATTGAATCAGGATTAAATCAAGCTCTCAATAGTGGTGCCGCGATAGCAGCAATCCCAGCCAGAGAGACCATCAAGGTAGCTGATGGCTATGGTTTCATTTCCTCTACACCAGAGCGAAGAGACCTCTGGATAGCACAGACTCCGCAAATATTCAGAACAGATATAATAACTGAGGCACACCGCCAGGCAAAAAACCAGCACAGAGAGGCGACAGACGACGCCGCACTGGTAGAAGCAGCGGGATACAGGGTGAAGATTTATATGGGCTCATATGATAACATAAAGATAACAACTCCACGAGATCTGTCACTAGCGGGAAATATCCTGAAACAAGGAAAGGAACCATTACCATAACCTTACTCCCTCATCAGAACAAGTTGCACATCGGACTTGGCTACGACGTTCACCCCCTGGTATCCGGTCGCAGATTGATAATCGGTGGCGTAGAGATTCCATATGATAAAGGGCTCTTCGGACACAGCGATGCCGACGTACTTGCCCACGCCGTAGCAGATGCCTTACTCGGGGCATCTGCACTGGGGGATATTGGCACCCACTTCCCCCCCACAAACCCCATATACAAAGATATCTCCAGTCTCGTTATCCTTGGTGACGTAGGAGCGATTCTT
>JAGHDJ010000030.1 GCA_021159955.1 Dehalococcoidia bacterium | reverse complement strand
GCTGGATTTGCCTCTACTAGAGAAAAATGGAAGACTTTGAATAATACCATTGGCTCACGAGTAAAAATTAGTGGTATTGACGGCGAAATGGTGGGTGACGTTCTGGATATTGACCATGATGGTTTCTTGCTTCTGAAGGGTGATGATGGGAAAGTGAGACGCATTGTCAGTGGGGATGTTTCCTTGAGGCCTCACGAGCATTAGTTTTGCGTATCTCGCGGGCAGGGCGTTATAATGTTTTGAGCAAAAGGAGTTTATCTTGAGTCTCTCAGTTCAACTTGCACCCGGTAATGAGCGTGGCTTGCTGCTTAAAAACCCCGTGATGACTGCTTCGGGAACCTTTGGCTACGGGATGGAATACGCCGAATTATTCGATATTCAGCGACTGGGAGCTATGGTATGCAAGGGCATTACCGTAGAACCGCGCGACGGCAATCCTCAACCTCGCTTGATGGAGGTGGGTAATGGAGTACTCAATTCCATTGGATTGGAGAACATAGGTATTGAAGCCCTGCTGCGAGACAAACTTCCTGTGTGGGCGCAGTGGGAGTTGCCCGCAGTGGTCAATATCTCGGGTGAAAGCGTTGAGCAATATGCCCAATTAGCCCGCAGGTTGGAGGGCAAAGATGGAGTTTCGGCATTAGAGGTAAATATCAGTTGTCCCAATGTTGACCGGGGTGGTATAGAGTTTGGCACTGATGCAACCCTCGCCGCTGAGGTAACGGCGGCAGTTCTGAGGGAGACTTCCCTTCCGGTGATAATTAAACTCAGTCCAAATGTAACTGATGTCGTTGGGATAGCCCGTTCTGTGGCTGATGCGGGAGCCGATGCCATTTGCTTGACAAATACCCTCAGGGGGATGGCGATTGATGTAACTCATCGACGGCCTGTTCTGGGGAATATCTGGGGAGGGCTGTCTGGCCCCGTTATAAAACCGGTTGCGCTGAGTATGGTTTATCAGGTTGCCAGTGCGGTGAAGATACCTCTCATTGGGTGTGGTGGCATCACCAACGCAGAAGACGCTATGGAATTCATAATGGCTGGTGCCACTGCGGTGCAGGTAGGGACATCTACCCTGGCTAGCCCTGGTGCCTCACTTGATGTATTAGAGGGGATAGAGCGGTTTATAGAGGATGAGGGTATTGGGGATATCAACGAACTGGTAGGAGTTGCTCATCGTCAGTCAAATCTATCAGGAAGCCAGTAATCCCTCTAGATATTGATTTCCATGCCTTCATATCCCAGTTCGATTGTGGTATTTAGCTCCTGTGCTATTTGGGCGGCTTCTTTTGCGATTTCTTTCTCTTCACCAAGCATAGGGACCATATGGATTAGAACCACAGGGGGGAGATAGCCCTTGCCCTGGCGAAATTTCACCAGCTCTGGCTTCAGTAGTCCCGGTGTCATATGGCCTAACCTTGGGGCTTCACTGATCCACCTGTCTGATACTGCGCAGTCCATGATGAGGAGACTGGGAGAGATGCTCTCCCAACAGGAGGGCAGACCCGGTCCGGTGTCTCCGCTGTATAATATACTCTTTCCCTCCTGGTCGGTAATCTGATAACCAACAGATGGAACGCTGTGCCGGACAGGGAGGGCGAAAACGCTATAGTCATCGATACTTTGTGCCTTGTTCGGCTTGATGGTGTGAAAGCGGAGAGATGGCTTGTCGGGGGAAGGCATTCTGGTAAAGTCGGGGTGAATTACGCTGTTGAAAACATGTGTTGTGAGGGCGGTGATGGTGTCTGTAATGGCGTAGACCTCGACGGTAATATTACTGAGAAACGCATGCATGGCGAGACCTGCCAGACCCTCGATGTGGTCTGCGTGTGAGTGGGTTAACAGGACTGCCTTTATCCTTTCCTGCTCTTGCAGAGATAACTTTTGAGTAAGCCCGCCCGCATCCAGAGCCAATATGTTATCAACCAGTACTGAGACGAAATTTGTTCTCCTTGATTCCAGTGCATGAGCCCCCAAAATTTTGATATTCATACCGAGTTACTCCTTCCTTTTTAGTTGATCTTTAGCGGCGGTGCTGCATTTTTCCTTTATAATAAAGGTCATCGCCATAGATATCGTTTATCACTGTGATGGGAAAATCTTTGACTTCCAGTCGGCGTATAGCTTCCGTGCCCAGGTCCTGATAAGCTATAACTTCAGCTTTCTTGATGGTTTTGGAGATGAGCGCCCCGGCTCCTCCGATGGCGGCAAAATAAACTGCCTTATGCTTTTTCATTGACTCTTTGACTGCCTGAGAGCGGCTGCCCTTGCCAATCATTCCCTTGAGTCCTGCCTCTATCAGTTGCGATGAATAGGTATCCATACGGTAGCTGGTGGTGGGTCCTGCAGAGCCGATAGTGTGTCCCGGTTTAGTTGGAGATGGTCCTGTGAAGTAAATAACCTGTCCCCGCAGGTCAAATGGCAGTTTATCGCTTCTCTCTAATGTCTCTACCATTCGCTTATGAGCCGAATCACGGGCGGTGTATATCACTCCGCTGAGCAGCACTTCGTCTCCTGACCTAAGGCTCTCTATATCCTTATCTTGAAGCGGAGTAGAGATATTCCGTGTTTTCACAGCACAGCCTCCTTGTGTCGGGCACTGTGGCACTGCAGATTTACTGCTACTGGCATGCTGGCTATGTGTGAGGGGAATACCTCTATTTGAACTGCCATGGCAGTGATTCTGCCTCCCAATCCCTGTGGTCCAATGCCCAGGTTGTTGATGCGCTCCAGCAGTTCTTTCTCCAACTGGGCGATTTCGGGGTCGGGGCTGGGTTCTCCTACCCGGCGCATCAACGCTTTCTTGGCTAAGAGCAGGGTTTTCTCTGCCGTGCCGCCGATACCCACGCCGACTATAATCGGCGGACAGGGATTACCCCCGGCTTTATCTACTGTCTCTATCACGAAGTCTATTATTCCCTGTCTGCCCTGTGCTGGTGTCAGCATTGCCAGGCGGGTCATATTTTCACTGCCGGCTCCTTTTGGGAGGGCGGTTATTTTGAGGTGGTCGCCGGAGACGGTTTCAGTATGAATTACGGCTGGGGTGTTATCTCCCGTATTTATTCTGCTGGAAAAGGGATGATTCACCATAGATTTGCGCAGATACCCCTTTTCATAGCCCCGTCGCACCCCTTCATTCACTGCTGCGATGAGGTTTCCCCCCACAATGTGAACCTCCTGTCCCAACTCTATGAAAATCACTGCAACACCGGTGTCCTGACACAGGGGTGTCTTCTCGTCGGCGGCAATGCTGGCGTTCTCCAGCAGTTTTCCCAGTATGCTGCGCCCTGTAGGGGATTCTTCCTTTTTCCACGCCTGTTTCAGTGCGTTCTGCACATCTTCGGGCAGGAAGAAGTTTGCTTCTTGACATAATCTGGCAACGGTGCTGGTTATCTCTCGAGTGTTGATTTCTCTCATTCTATCACTTCACCATCGTTTGAGAATGCTTCGCTCCGTTCGCAATGACAGAAAGAAATGTCATTGCGAGTCCTTCCCTGGAAGGACGTGGCAATCTCTGGAATGTTCTCTCTCCCCTGGCATCTTCCACTGTCACCTTCCTTTGTCATTGCGAGGAGCATAGCGACGAAGCAATCTCAACAGCGCTCCTCCCTCCCCTTGCGGGAGGGAGTCAGAGGGAGGGGGTAACACACTTCTTCTCAATATTGGGGTAAAGCTCGTCTATCCTTTCCTGTAGTTCTATAGTTTTTGCTAAAGCGGTAGCTACCCGACAGTAGTGCTTGATGTCGTCTGCGGACAGTGGTTGGTCTGCCTTTTTCCTGTCCTTCAGCCACTTATCCAGCACCTGGTAGCCGCCAATTTGATATTCCCAGAGTTCTCTGGGAATTCCCTCAAAATACTGATTATCGTTGATGTAAACTCTGTTTTCTCCGTCGTATTTTACCTTCTGTATGCGGTTATCACCAGTGCTTGGGAATCTTGCGATAGATTCATTTAGCTCTGCCGACTTCAATAAATGTAAATCGGCAAGCTGCTTGCCATACTCTCCCACCTTAGTGAATAGCTTATAGTCAGCAGTTATCGGCACTCGCGGGAAAGCGCTCTTGAGAAACTGGGCATATCTGGTGCGGTAGGTATTGGAGTAGAGAACGCCGTAGATATAGTAGAATATCTCCTCCGGTGATGGTTCCCTGCCGTAAGATGCGGTGAGCAATTTGACCAGTTCGGGGTTCAGATTTGGCTTTCTCTCTCCCGATTCCAGTTGGCTGAACATATCCTTCTTGTCCTTGTCTGGGTATAGGTAAAGAGGAAGGTTGACATTACCCCCACGATAGAATAAGTTAAAATCTTCAGCGAATTCAGAACAGAATAAAATATTCCAGTATTTTTTGAGTCCAACAACTTGTCCTGCTCTGCCGACGCACAGTCCCAGATTCTCCTGCATCATATGGCGCATAACTTCTTTGCGGGAGCGTTCAACGACCGCGCCATTATAAAATGTCCATTGAATATCAAAAGGTCGATAGAGCATCTTGGTGAAATATGTATTCCACTTCTCATCCCGTGCTAATTCTCTCCGTGCTTCAGCCAATTTCCAACCTTTTGTATCTTTTAACTTGAAAGCCTGTTTAACGACCTCGTCAGGTATTGATAAATCCCTGAACATCTCAATTCGCCTTTTCAGTTTGGCTCTATCATTGTCTATGACAAACTTATCCCTTGCGGTTACGATACCAACGCTGTTGGTGGGGAATATTTCTGTAATTTTGGGGTATTTTTCATATTGTGCCAGCAGTCTCTCGTCTCTGGGAACGAAGAAATGGGATTCGGAGTGCGGGGTTAATTCCTGCCACTTTGTGGTCTTGATATCGTTTTCCCGCAGCCAGTCGTATTTGCTTTCTCTAGTTCCCCAACGCTCGTGGTGGACAACCTTTTTCTCCTTGCTGTTCCTTTTCTTGATGAAGAGGGCGATGGCGACTCCCGGTCTGATGTCGAAGACATTCTCGTCCTTCGAGCCGTCGGGGCAGCGCTCCTTCTTCAGGGTGTTGCCGTGCAGGTCGAGAAAGTAGAGATGATTAAAGCTGTTCATCAGGGACTGGCGCATACCGCGGAAGGTGGGGTTATCCAGATAGCTGTGATTGGTGATAAAGCCCAGGACCCCTTCTCCCGCCTGGTCTATCTTCCACTGGGCAAAGCGGATGAACTTGACGTAGTCATCCTGAAGCCACTTGGGGTTTCTCTCGCCGAGGGGTTTTCCGTCAACCTGATAGTAGGCTCTGATTTCTTTTGAAATCCACTCTCCTATGTTGGCGGAGATGCCGGAATAGGGCGGATTGCCCAGGACGACCAGTATGGGGGTTTGTTTCTTCACCTTGCCGGCGAGGTGGGATTCCTCTGCCAAAGATGACATCCCGGGAAGGGCAGTCTGCTCTAAGTCTTCCATTTCCAGCGTGTTGGTCAGGTAGAGCTTAAAGCGTTCGTCTTCCTTCAGTTTGTATCCCAGTTCCTCCAGCAGAAACGACATCTTCAGGTGTCCGATGGCGTAGGGCGCCATCATCAATTCAAGGGCATAGAAGTCTTTGAGGACGTGGTCTCTGACGAAAGATTCCCTGCCTCCCTCGCCGTATCTGGCGGTGAATTCCTCGACTGCTACCTTGCTCGCCTCGGCGAGGAAGGTTAATGTGCCGGCGGCGGGGTCTAGAACGGTCACTGAACTGTCGGCGAAGCCGTCTGCTTTATCAAAGTGCTCTTTGAGTATGATATTCAGGGAGCGCACTATGTAGGAGACCACGGGATCAGGGGTGTAGTATACGCCGCGGCGTTCCCTTTCTTTAGGGTCGTATTCCGCCAGAAATGTCTCGTAGAAGTGGATTATGGGGTCTTTCCCCTTTCCTTCCTGATAGAACCTGTGCAGAATCTGATTGACATCGGTTGTTGCCAGCACCTCGGATATGTCATCTACAATCCACTCCATTTGTTCAGGTAAATCACCCAGAGAGATGAACTTAAAGACATCCCGCAGTATCCCTATGG
>JAGHDJ010000064.1 GCA_021159955.1 Dehalococcoidia bacterium | reverse complement strand
GTAGAGATGCAATTTCTGCCTGATGTAACTGTGCCTTGCGAAGTGTGTAGAGGTAAGCGTTACAATCGAGAGGCGCTGGAGATTTGCTTCAAAGGCAAGAACATTGCTCAGGTTCTGTCAATGAGTGTTGAGCAGGCTTGTGAGTTCTTTGTCAATATTCCGCGCGTGAAGCATAAGCTGGAGACTCTCCGTGACGTGGGATTGGGATACATACAGTTGGGGCAGCCAGCCACCACCTTGAGTGGCGGTGAGGCACAACGAGTGAAACTCGCTTCTGAACTTTCCAGGCGTTCTACGAGCAATACACTTTATATACTTGATGAACCAACCACGGGACTGGCTTTCTCGGATGTTGAGGCTTTGCTGGTGGTGTTGCAGCGTCTGGTGGATGCTGGTAACACCGTGATTATAGTTGAGCACCACCCTGATGTGATAAAGAGTGCCGACCACATTATTGATTTAGGTCCTGGCGCAGGTGCAAAAGGCGGTAATATTGTGGCTGAGGGATCTCCTGAAGAAATAACTAAGGTTAAACAGTCTCTTACGGGGCAATATCTCAAGTCAGCGTTGGCAGGATGACAAACTTATCTGCAGGCGTGATTTCTGGATTTAGAGTGATAGAAATTCTTGACTTTAGGGTTGTTGGTCTCTATACTAACTTGTGTCTGAGCTTCGTCCGAACATAGAGTTGGCTGATGGCTTTTCTTGCTGATGTGCTTGGAGCAGCAATACGCATGGTTACAGTCAATTTGTAATCGGCAAGTTAGGAGAGTTATGGCTCTCCCCCTTTGGGGCTTTTGTGGAGGGATGGGTGAGTGGACAATACCAACAGGCTGTAAACCTGTCGCCTTACGGCTTCGCAGGTTCGAATCCTGCTCCCTCCACCACTGGTTTTCTTCCGTTGCTATGTGCCACATCTTTACTGTTCTTTTCAGTTGTGTCGAGAGAATGCGGAGTTTGCCAAGTTGTATGAAATCAATAAGTTGAATGGGTTTAATTCAAGTTGTCGGGCGATTATTGCGTGATTGTAGAGTGAGTCGGAATTACTTGACAAAGCTATGCAAAACACTTTAGTCTATCTCAGTAGTTATCTAGTGTCACTTGTGATTCGGTTTCACGTCACTGAATGTAGTCTTGGATGGTGACCCTGTATTGGTGGTGGAATGACTGCGGGTTGACTTTTGCTTTTTATTAACTTAGAATTAGCTGCGAAATGTGCCCACATAGCTCAGGAGGTAGAGCACATTCTTGGTAAGAATGAGGTCACCAGTTCGAATCTGGTTGTGGGCTTGTCTTAGGAGGTAATTGAAGATGGCTAAAGAGAAATTTGAGAGAAAGAAACCGCACTGTAATGTGGGGACCATAGGTCATGTTGATCATGGTAAGACTACGTTAACATCGGCGATGACTATGGTTCTGGCTAAGGAGCAACTTGCTAATTATCGTGCTTTTGACACGATTGATAATGCTCCAGAAGAAAAAGCTCGCGGTGTTACTATTGCCATTCAGCATGTTGAATATGAGACTGCTACGAGGCATTATGCGCATGTAGATTGTCCTGGTCACGCCGACTATATTAAGAATATGATAACCGGTGCGGCACAGATGGATGGTGCCACATTGGTAGTTAGTGCTCCAGACGGACCTATGCCGCAGACTCGAGAGCATATCCTTTTGGCTCGCCAGGTAGAGGTTCCTGCTATGGTTGTGGCTCTGAATAAGATAGATATGATGGATGACCCCGAGTTGCTTGAGCTGGTTGAGATGGAGCTGAGGGAATTGTTAACCAGCTATAAGTTCCCTGGTGATGAAATTCCAATTGTTCAGATGAGTGCTCTAAAGGCATTGGAGTGTGGTTGTGGGAAGAGGGAATGCGAGTGGTGTGGCAAGATATGGAATTTGCTGGATGCTATTGATGAATATATCCCGGTTCCAACGCGACCCAAAGACAAACCTTTCCTGATGCCAATTGAGGACGTATTTAGTATCAAGGGTCGTGGAACGGTAGTGACAGGCAGGATAGACCGTGGAGTCGTTCACGTTGGTGACGAAGTTGAGATAGTAGGCATAAAAGAGACCAGGAAAACGGTAATAACAGGGGTGGAGATGTTCCACAAATTGTTGGATGAGGGTGAGCCTGGGGATGCCGTCGGGTGTTTGATTAGAGGTGTTGAGCGTGATGATGTTGAAAGAGGGATGGTTTTAGCCAAACCCGGTTCTATTACGCCTCATACTGAGGCAGAAGCAGAGGTATATGTACTCAAGAAGGAGGAGGGTGGAAGGCATACCCCGTTCTTTAATGGGTATAAGCCGCAGTTCTTTATTAGAACTATGGATGTCACCGGTTCTATTGAGCTTCCCAAGGGGGTAGAGATGGTTATGCCTGGTGATAACACTACGATGACGGTTAAGATAATTTATCCCATAGCGCTGGAGGAAGGGTTGCGCTTTGCCATTCGTGAGGGCGGGAGGACTGTGGGCGCAGGAGTGTTCCACAAGATTATTAAGTAGATATGGCACGAAAAGGTGAAAGTAGGGTAATCATCCATCTTGCTTGTACTCAATGTCGCGAGAGGACATATACCACTACCAAAAATAGCAGAAATGGTCCCAGCAAGCTGGAGCTTCGTAAGTACTGTCCTCGTTGCCGCGTTCATACTTTACACAAGGAGACTAAGTAGCGCTTTGTGTTACTATCAGAGGTGCCCATAGTATGAGTTTTATTAATCCTGATTCTGCAGGCAGTAAGCTTGGCAGATATGTTAGTGGGGTAGTGGGCGAGCTGAAGAAGGTCACTTGGCCTAGTCGCTCGGAGATCTTGCGTTTGTCGGGTATAGTTCTTGTCATCTGTATTGTGATGGGACTCATTATGGGTGGGGTAGATTATGGTTTTGCCCAATTAGTAAACAAAGTTTTTATTGGTGGTATGTGAAGGAATTTAGATTGGAAAAGGCAACCTGAATCCAGTGATATAAATGGTAACGAAAGAGCAAGAAAAAAATTGGTATGTAATTCATACTCGCTCTGGGTATGAAAATAGAGTTAAGACAAACCTTAAACAGCGCATAAAGTCTATGGGCGTTGAGGATGAAATATTGAGAGTAGTGGTGCCGACGGAGGAGGAAGTCGAGGTTAGGAGCGGGCAGAGAAGAACCATTACTAAGAAGACCTTTCCCGGGTATGTCATAGTAGAGATGAAGCTAACTGACAGTTCCAGGAAAGTAGTACGCGAGACTCCTGGGGTTACCGGATTTGTTGGGAATAAGAATAATCCTGTTCCTTTGGAGGCGGAGGAGGTCGAGTCTATTTTAACTCGTATGGAATCAGGTACTCCCCATGTTAAGGTTGGCTTTGGTAAAGGCGATGGTGTGCGTGTGGTTGATGGGCCATTTACTGATTTTACAGGAGTAGTTGACGAAATTCATCCTGAGCGAGGCAGAGTGAAGATAAGGGTATCCTTTTTTGGACGGGAAACGCCACTGGAACTGGATTTCCTTCAGGTTTCCAGATTGTAACTGTTCCGGATGAAAATATTCTAGTTAATTAAGGTGATATATAGTGGCAAAAAAGGTAGTAGCTGTAGTTAAATTGCAGATTAAGGCAGGTCAGGCGACTCCGGCACCTCCTGTTGGTACTGCTCTCGGTCCGCATGGAATCAATATTGCGGCTTTTTGTAAGGAATATAATGAACGCACGTCCTCACAGGCTGGTTCAATAATTCCCGTTAATATAACTATCTATGAAGATCATTCCTATTCCTTTGTGGTGAAAACTCCTCCAGCTTCTGATTTATTAAAGAAGGCTGCCGGGGTAGAAAAAGGAAGTGGCATGCCTGGCAGTGACAGAATTGCGGAGGTTTCTCGTGGTAAGGTTCGCGAGATAGCGCAGATTAAATTGAAGGATATGAGCAGTCGCGACATTGATGGAGCGATGCGTGTAATTGAGGGTACGGCACGTAGCATGGGAATTACGGTGGTAGATTAGTATGGCTAGACGAGGTAAAAAATATATAGGGGCTGAGAAACTGGTAGAGAGAGAAAAAAAATATTCTCCTCGTGAGGCTATTGGAGTGGTAAAGAGTGCTGCTTATGCTGGTTTTGATGAGACGGTTGAATTACACTTAAACATGAATCTGGATCCTCGGCGTGCAGACCAGCAAATGCGTGGAGTGGCATTGTTGCCTCATGGGCAGGGCAAGAAGGTGACTATCCTGGTTTTTGCTCAAGGTGGGGCAGTTAAGGTTGCTGAAGAGGCTGGTGCTGATTATGTTGGTGGAGATGATCTGGTCAAGAAAATTGAGGGCGGATGGGTTGAATTTGATGTAGCTATTGCAACTCCTGATATGATGAGTAAAGTGGGTAAATTGGGTCGCGTATTGGGAAGGCGAGGGCTTATGCCTAATCCGAAGTCAGGGACGATTGTCCCCGCCGAAAAACTGCCTCAAGTGATTGAGGATGCTCGCAAGGGAAGAGTGGAATATCGGCTGGATAGAACAGCGGTGGTCCATGTTCCTCTGGGCAAAGTAAGCTTTGATGAAGATAAAATTCTGGATAATATGACAGCAATAATGATGGCGATAGTAAAGGCTAGGCCTAGCGGAGCTAAGGGGCAATATATCAAGAGCGCTGTTTTGTGTGCTTCTATGGGACCTGGGTTAAAGCTGGATGTTACATCTGCTTCAGCTTTGTCGGCCTAGTTTGTATGTGATAGTTAACAAGTTAATATAATAGCTCTACCGTAGATGTAGGTGTTCCTGCTGGGAACTTAAAATTGATGCCTGCTGAGGGGAATTCATAGCAGTATGGTTAGTTGGTTTGCTTGTCAAACTGACGGCTGGTTTGTGCCCTCATGCAAGATGGAGGGCTCTTTTTAGTATTGCAACTGTGCGTTGTGATTAAATAGTTGAGAGGAGGGGATAGAGAAATATGCCTTCAAGGAAGAAAGTAAAGGCGGTTAACAAGCTGAAGAGTTTGCTTTCTGATCATCCGGTTGTTATCGCCACTGATTACAGGGGATTGTCAGTTCATGAGATTAACGATTTACGTGGCAAGCTGCTTGAGCAGGGTGCGGAATATCATGTGGTCAAGAACACACTGACTCGTATTGCAGTGGAGAATACAGACAAAGCGGGGCTCACTGAATTTTTGAAAGGTCCCACCGCTGTCGCTTGTTCGGGGGGTGATATCTCTGAGCCTGCCAGGATATTAGTAAAATATGTTCAATCATCGAAAGATGTTCTGGAGATTAAGGGTGGGGTGATGGATGGTCAAGTGATTAGCCCGCACGACATTTCTGTTATTGCGACTCTGCCCTCAAGAGAGGTGCTGATTGCTATGGTTGTGGGTAGTATAAAGGCCCCGATTCAGTCACTGGCTAATGTACTTGGTGCCAATCTTACAGGGCTGGTCACAGTTTTACATGCTAGAGCACAACAATTAGGAGAAGGAGAAGGATAAATGCCTGAAAAAGAAACCCAAACTGTTGCAGCAGAGGCTGCTGGCAAAGAGAAGGCAGAAGAAAAGAAGTCTGCTGATGAGAAGAAGGTTGCTGCTAAAAAGACAGAGTCTAAAACAAAGACTAAAGCGGCATCTAAGACTAATACTATGAGCAAAGATGATTTGGTAGAGTTTATTAAGGGAATGACTGTATTAGAGCTGTCAGATCTGGTTAAAACCCTGGAGGAAGAGCTTGGTGTTAGTGCTGCCGTTGCTGCTGCTCCTGTAGCTGCTGGTGCTGCTGGTGCTGCTCCAGCTGTTGAAGAGGAAGAAAAAACTTCTTTCACAGTTAACCTGACTAGCTTTGGAGCTAAAAAGATTCAGGTTATTAAGGCTGTGCGAGAGATGACTACTCTGGGACTGAAGGAAGCGAAAGATTTGGTTGAGAGTGCTCCTAAAGCAGTAAAAGAAGGCGTGAGCAAAGAAGAAGCAGAGTCAATGAAAAAGAAGTTGGAAGAGGCTGGAGCCACTGCTGAGATTAAATAACTTTGGCTAGTTTGAGTCTAGTAGTTAACAAAACACTGCCAAAGATATCGTCTTTGGCAGTGTTTTATATATGATACTCTTAGTAAGGGATCAAGTCCCCATTTCCCAGCTGTTGAGATACTTCTCCTGTTCTGGTGTGAGTTTATCAATGGTGACGCCCATAGATGAGAGCTTCAGCCGTCCCACTTTCTCGTCTATATCCAGTGGTACGGGATAAACTTCGGGGGTAAGTTTTGCGCCATTTTTAGCTATGTATTCGGCACATAGTGCCTGGTTGGCAAAACTCATATCCATTACGCTGGCGGGATGTCCTTCGGCTGCAGTCAGGTTAATCAATCTTCCCTCCCCGAGCAGGAAGATGTGTCTATCATCAGGCAAGATATACTCGTCGACGAAAGTTCGTACGCGGCGCTTAGTCTGTGACATATTCTCCAGAGCGGATATGTTTAATTCAACATTGAAATGTCCGCTATTGGCAACGATGGCGCCATCTTTCATCAGTTCGAAATGGCGTTTGTCAATGGCATTTATATCTCCAGTAGTGGTGATAAAAATGTCGCCTATTTTTGCCGCCTCTGCTGATGACATAACCTGATAACCGTCCATCACTGCTTCCAGTGCCCTGATTGGATTCACTTCAATGACGACAATTTGAGAGCCCATACCATGGGCACGCATAGCAACACCACGTCCGCACCAGCCATAGCCAAAGACTACTACTTTTTTCCCGGCAAAGAGCACATTGGTAGCGCGTGTAACGCCATCAATAGTACTTTGTCCAGTGCCGTAGCGATTGTCAAAGAGGTGCTTCGTTTGAGCATCATTTACGGCAATGATGGGGTATTTCAATTGTTTGTTACTTGCCATACTGCGCAGGCGAATAACTCCTGTGGTAGTTTCTTCTGATCCGCCTATTATATTCTTCAGGAGTTCTGGTTTCTCCTTGTGTATAGTGCTGACGAGGTCAGCGCCATCATCCATAGTAATATGAGGTGCATGATTCATAGCGGAGCGGATGTGCTCATAGTATGTTTTGTCATTTTCTCCATTAATAGCATATACGGGAATGCCATGATTTATTACCAGTGCTGCAACCACGTCATCCTGCGTGCTGAGAGGGTTTGACGCGCAGAAGACTACATCTGCACCCCCAGATTTAAGTGTTATAGCCAGATTGCCGGTCTCTGTCGTCATATGGAGACAGGCTGATAAGCGCATCCCTTTCAGAGGTTTCTCTTTCACAAATCTTTCTTTGATTAATCGTAAAACTGGCATCTCCCTTGATGCCCATTCAATGCGAAGCTCTCCTGCCGTAGCAAGTGAGGAGTCCTTAATGT
>JAGHDJ010000080.1 GCA_021159955.1 Dehalococcoidia bacterium | reverse complement strand
TCATTGACCCTGGGTCATGGCTTGAAAAGAAAGAAGGCTATTCCCTGGATGGGGGGTAGAGTGAGTGTTATTGATTTCGGAAGTTAAGGGAAATCACCGATAACTCTGAGTGGTCACAGATGGGGTTTTGTGAGTTACATCATTTTTAAGAAGGAGGTCACACAATTGGAGAGTCAAATTGAACTGTCAGACAAGATTAGGTCCTACGCATGGAAATTGCCCGAAGAGTGGCCCGAGGAAGTTGCCAAACATATGGCTTTCTTCACTGCGGTGTATGAGGACGGGGCACTAAGCAGTAAGGTCAAACGACTAATTGCTCTGGGTATAGCTATCCGTGCCGGGTGCACCGGGTGTATTCTTGCTCAGACTAGGCGAGCGGTAGAAGCTGGAGCCAGCAGAGAAGAGGTCTTGGAGGTTATCGCAGTGACAGCCGCTATGGGAGGCACTCCATCTATGGCTTGGTCGTGGCGGGTGATTCAGCTGCTGGATGAATTGTCATCAATATAAAGGATAAGCTAATTTGACTCGATGGTTGGCAGTAAGCTTCTTACGGAGGAGAAATGGCCACCATCAACCACGATAGTTTGTCCTGTTATATAACTTGAAGTCTCTGACGCTAAAAGTAAGGCGGTTCCCACGATTTCCTCTGGTTCAGCTATGCGTCCCAGAGCGGTGTTATTCTCGGTGTTTTCACGGATTACAGGGTTATCCCACAGTGCTTTAGCGAACTGAGTTTTTACAACACCGGGGGCAATTGCATTTACTCTGATGTTGTATTGACCCCATTCTTGAGCGAGTGCCTGTGTGAGCATAACAACACCGGCTTTGCTAATTGAGTAAATTCCAGATCCAAGCATAGGTTCAAGGGCGGCAATTGAGGCGATATTAATAATATTTCCACCACCTTTATCTCGCATTATCCTACCCACTGCCTGGCTCAGGAAGAAGTAGCCCTTCAGGTTTAGCCCCATAGTTATGTCCCATGCTTTCTCATCAATATTGAATACTGAGCCAAACACGGGATTAGTGCCGGCATTATTTACTAAAATGTCAATCTGGCCGAATTTAGCCATTGTTTTTTCTACCAGATTATCTATCTCGCCAAGATGGCGAATGTTGGCTGACACAGGTAGAGCCTGCCTGCCCATCTTAGATATTTGGTGAGCCACTACCTCCAGGTCGGGCATCTTGCGGCTGGCAAGCACTATGTCAGCGCCTGCTTCCGCTAGACCTAATGCAATGGCTTGGCCGATTCCTCGGCTTCCTCCGGTGACTAGAGCTACCTTCCCGGAGAGATTAAACTTAGCTAAAACTGAGTCTTGAGTTGCCATCTAATGCCTCCCGATATTACATATATACTCTGTACCAGCTTTATTTATCAAAAAGATTTGTCATCTTCTGATAAAAGGAAAGAAGGCTGGCAGACTATCGATTATTCCATGTGGTCTATTGCGCTCGTGATAGGTTGTTTTCCCTTAAGTCTTTCCTCTGTATTAACCTATATGGTATTTAGGGAATCTGTGCCGATAATACACCAGCGCATTTAGTTAATCAACGACTCTTTGTGGCAATGGTGACTCATAGGACTTCAAGCTGTAGCGGAAGATGTTGTTTAACATTTGGATTGTTACCCGCAACTTCTAGGTTAAGTATTCTGTGTTTTGCAGGCGTTGTCAGTTTGACAGCGGCACTTTCTCTGATTACACTTCAGGATGGTGTTTTGTGCTTATTCCAACTCCTTCTGTGGGGATCTGGGTAAGTGTTACTAATTTCGGGGGGTATATGGATATGCTGGAGATTAAAGGATTGAGCGTAGCCGTAGAGGGGAAAGAGATTCTGAAGGATGTGAGTTTGCATATTGCAGATGGCGAAACGCATGCCCTTTTTGGTCCCAATGGCAGCGGCAAGACTACGCTGCTTATGGCGATAATGGGTTTTCCCAAGTATAAGGTTACTAGGGGGAAGATAGTGTTTGGTGGTAGGGATATAACCAGGGCGTCTCTGGATGAAAGGGCTCGCCTGGGTATAGGGATGTCTTTTCAGCGTCCTCCTGTAGTTCGCGGGGTGAAAACGCGTGATATGGTTAGCGCAGCTATGGGCAATATCGCTGGTAGTGTGACTATAGATGAGTTGGCGGAGAAGGCGGATATGACAGAGTTTTTGGATAGAGAGATAAACTACGGTTTTTCCGGTGGTGAGATAAAGCGCTCTGAATTAATGCAGTTACTGGCGCAAAAGCCGGAATTGACTTTACTGGACGAGCCCGAGTCTGGGGTCGATCTGGTGAATATAGCTTTGATAGGCAGGTTGATAAATGAATTACTGGAAAAGGATTACCCGATGCGTGGGCGCAGGTGTATGGGACTTGTTATAACTCACACCGGGCATATTCTGAACTACATCAATGCCAGTACTGGGTATGTTATGCTTGATGGCGAGGTTAGTTGTAAGGGTGACCCCCATGAGATTCTGGCAAGCATCAGAAAGAATGGTTATGCCCAATGCGTTACATGTTTAACGGAGAATAAGTAAAATGCGTGATATGAGGTCTTCTAATGCATATAGAGATAAAGCTAGAATAGCACTGAATAAACCGCCGGCTATTGGTGACGATATAGATATTGATGCTTACGCCTCTTCGGACGAGGCTGTGGCATATCGTGACGACCCCACGGAACTTCCGACTGATATCAAGGAGCAGATGTTGGATGCGGGTGTGGTTGTTGATGATCTGAGTCACAGGTCGGGGACGTTCATCCAGATGGATAATGCGCCGGTCCATAGTTCTACCAGTCAGGAAGGGATAGAGGTGATGGCGCTGAATCAGGCTCTGGATAAGTATGACTGGATGTCAGATTACTGGTGGCGGGTGGTATCTGTTGATACCGATAAATACACTGCCAATGTTGAGTTGAATCAGAACAGCGGTTATTTCATCAGGGCGCTGCCTGGCTGCAAGAGCATTTATCCTGTGCAAGCATGTCTTTATCTGGATAAGTCGCGGTTGGCTCAGAATGCACACAACGTCGTTATTGCTGAAGAGGGTTCGGAATTGCACATTATCAACGGGTGTGTCTCCGGTTCCGGGGAAGAGCCTGGACTGCATCTTGGGGTGTCGGAGATTTACATAAAGAGGGGGGCTAAAGTCACCTTTACCATGATTCACAATTGGAATTCGGAGGTGGAGGTTCGCCCCCGCACTGCAGTTATTGTGGAGGAAGATGGTTTGTTCCTCAGTAACTATGTGCTTATGAAGCCAGTTCACTCGCTGCAGATGTATCCGTCTGCCAGATGTGTTGGTGAAAATGCTACAGTGAGGTTTAACAGCGTAATTGTGGCTACCCCCGGGTCATCACTGGATGTTGGCTCGCGGGTGATTCTTGATGGGAAGGGAGACAGGGCAGAGATTATATCGAGGGCTATTAGCACTGGTGGCAGCGTTATTACTCGCGGATATATAGAGGGTAATGCTCCTGAGGTCAAGGGGCACATGGAATGTCTCGGACTGATTCTGAAAGGTGAAGGTGCAATCCACGCTATACCTGAGCTGAAAGGGACTCTCTCCGGCATTGACCTGTCTCATGAAGCTGCCGTGGGCAAGATTAAGGAGGAGGAAGTGGAGTATCTGATGTCTCGGGGTTTAACTCGAAGTGAAGCTACGGCTACCATAGTCAGGGGTTTTCTTAATGTGGATATAGAAGGTCTGCCTCCTATGCTCAGTGCTGAGGTGAGTCGGGCAGTTGAATCCAGTGGCGAAGATTTTATGTGAATGGTGGAAAGATGGTGAGTTGGTGTTGATGCCAGAGCGGGATTGGACAATCCTTTTTTTCTATATGGTAGGAAGAATATTGGATTGTAGGTGTAATTGGCATTAGGGTATAATGGACTTTCTGTGAGATTCTCTACTTAGACTGGTTGAGTGTTATATGCATGAACTTGCTGTTACTCAAAATATACTTGACATCGCTTTAGAGAAGGCGGAGGAAGTTCAAGCCAGGAAAATCACGGGGATAAATCTGGTCATAGGTGATATGGCTGGTATTCTTGATGACTGTGTCCAGTTCTACTTCGATTTCCTGAGTAAAGACAGCATTGCCAGTGATGCGTTGCTCTCCTTTGAGCGGATACATACCCGGTTTCTCTGCCGCGCTTGCGGTCATACTTATCAGGCGGGAGATTCACTGCCCTCAAAATGTCCTCGGTGTGGTGAATGGGGTGTGGAAGTGGTAGCGGGGCGTGAGTTTTATATTGATAGCATAGAGGTGGATTAGATGAAGATAAAAGTATTAAGGGATATACTGAGCGCTAATGATGAAATTGCGGCTGGTAATAAACAGATGCTGGACAGTTATGGTGTTCTGGCTATAGATGTGATGTCTTCTCCTGGAGCGGGTAAAACCAGTCTTATTTTGAGAACTATAGAGAAGTTAAAGGATATGGCGAAGATTGCCGTCATTGAAGGGGATATTGCCTCTAGTATAGATGCCGATAAGATAAATAAAGTGGGAACACCTGCGATCCAGATAAATACCGGTGGTGCCTGCCATCTTGATGCCAATATGTTGCGCAATGGTCTCCGGAATATTAATCTGGCAGATATAGATTTGTTATTTGTTGAAAATGTGGGGAATCTGGTCTGTCCTGCTGAGCTGCAGATTGGCACACAGAAGAGAATGATGTTATTGAGTGTGCCTGAGGGTGATGATAAACCGTCCAAATACCCACTGATGTTTACCCAGGTGGAGGCGATTGTGGTAAATAAGATTGATCTCTTGCCGTATTCTGATTTTGACTTTGACAATTTTCATCGCACGGTAAGCGGACTGAATCCCAGTGTTCGGATATTTAAGGCTTCCTGCAAGACGGGGGATGGCATAGAAGAGTGGATATCGTGGCTTAAGTCGGAGTTGGGAAAGTAATTCGCTATGGCAGTGGTGGTAAAGGATAGGCAGTTATTGCATGTGGAGGTTCGGGGTGTAGTTCAGGGTGTCGGCTTTCGCCCGTTCGTTTATCAGCTTGCTGTAAGACACAACCTGGGGGGGTGGGTTTGTAACACATCAGGAGCTGTTATAATTGAAGTGGAGGGTGAAAAGGCTGTTTTGGACCGTTTTCTGCCCGAACTTGAGAGCACAGCTCCTCCGGAGTCTCATATTGAGAGTATTTCTGCTTTAGAAAAAACAGCCGTTGGTTATGAACGTTTTGATATTCGCCCCAGTATTGTTCGGAGTGGTGAATACCAGTTAATATCTCCTGACCTTGCCACCTGTGATGCCTGCAGGGAAGATATTGCTGACCCGCATAACCGACGTTACCGTTACCCTTTTACCAATTGCACCAACTGTGGTCCTCGCTTTACCATCATTGAGGATATTCCCTATGACCGCTCGCGCACTACTATGCGGCACTTTGAGATGTGTCCTGAGTGCCATGGGGAGTATGACAATCCGCTGGAGCGTCGTTTTCATGCTCAACCTAATGCCTGTTCACATTGCGGCCCTGCACTGGAGCTGGTTAACTCTGAGGGGAATAATGTTCCCTGTGAAGATGTCCTTAACAACGCTGCTCAATTGTTGAAACAGGGAAAGATTTTAGCTATTAAGGGTTTGGGCGGTTTTCTTCTTGCCTGTGATGCTACCAGTGATGAAGCCGTTACCAGGCTACGGCAGAGAAAAAGACGACAATTTAAGCCCCTGGCTATTATGGTGACCAGCACGAGTCAGGTTGAACAATATTGCTGGGTATCTCCTGATGAGAATGAGATCCTGAATTCTTCCTCGAGCCCCATCGTGTTGCTCAAGTGGAAGCCGAATTCTCTTATCTCTGCTGAAGTAGCCCCCGGGCTCAAATATTTGGGGGTTATGCTGCCTTATACCCCGCTCCATCATCTTCTGATGGCAGAGGTTGGTCTGCCTTTGGTGATGACCAGTGGTAATTTTAGTGAAGAACCTATCATTAAGGATAACGATGAGGCACTGAGGCGACTGAGTGGCATCGCTGACTATTTGCTTATGCATAATCGAGGCATATTTTCTCAATACGATGACAGTGTAACTCAGGTAGAGCTAGGTAAAACACAGGTGTTAAGGCGCGCCCGTGGATATGCACCATATCCCATTACCCTCACGTTTCAAACAGGTCAGATTTTAGCCTGTGGGGCTGAGTTGAAAAACACATTTTGTCTAATCAGGGAGAAGTATGCTTTCATCAGTCAGCATATTGGTGATTTGAAAAACATGGAGTCAATGGACCACTATGAGGACACTATTGAGCTCTATAAGAGGTTGTTTCGCATTGAGCCTGCCGTGGTGGCTTATGATATGCATCCGGACTATTTGTCCACTAAGTACGCTATGGCGTTGCAGGATAAAGGGGGCGACCTTGATTTTATGGCAGTGCAGCATCATCATGCTCACATTGCCAGCTGCCTTGCCGATAATGGGGTGCAGGAGAAGGTCATAGGGATTGCATTTGATGGCACGGGGTATGGCACTGATGGGGCGATATGGGGTGGGGAGGTACTGGTGGCTGATATGTCGCACTTTGAGCGGGTGGCTCACTTCGAATATGTGCCTTTACCTGGAGGTGCGGCGAGTATAAAGAAACCGTATCGCATGGCAGTGAGTTACCTCTACCACTATTTTGGTGAAGATATATTCAGTAGGTGTCCTTTGTCGTTTATGAAGCAGGTGAGTGATGAAGAGATTGGCCTGATTAAAAAGGCGATAGATGGTCGGTTGAACTGCCCGATGACATCCAGCTGCGGGCGTCTTTTTGATGCTCTTTCCTCTTTGATTGGGATTCGGGGCATAGTGGATTATGATGCTCAGGCGGTAGTAGAAATGGAGATGGCAGCTACAGGTATGGCACTGGATGCTGTAACTGATACTTACCCATACGGTATAAAATATGAGGATAGTCAATATATAGTCTGTTTTGCTGACCTGTTTATGGCTGTGATTGAGGATTTAAGGTTTGGTAAGGGGCAGGGGGTGATAGCCAGAAAGGTGCATAACACAACCGCGCGTATTATATTAGATGTATGTAGCAGAGTATCTAAAGAGAGAGGGGTGAATGTAGTAGCCCTGAGTGGCGGCGTTTTTCAAAACAGGTTATTACTCAGGCAAGTTAGTAATATACTGACAGATTATGGTTTCACTGTCCTGACACATAGTAAGGTGCCGTGCAACGACGGTGGGATTTCGCTGGGGCAGGCAGTTATTGCCAGTGCCAGATTATCTTGAGGGTTAATATAATGCCAATAATTGTGGGAGAGAGTATGTGTTTAGCTATTCCAGCAAAAATTATATCTGTTGAGTGCGATATGGCGGAAGCGGACATAGGCGGAGTGACCAGGCAGGTGAGTTTGGCATTGACTCCTGAAGTGGAGATTGGCGATTATGTACTACTTCATGCAGGCTTTGCCTTGAGCGTTATAGATGCGGAAGAAGCACAGGAGACGCTGAAAATGCTGGAGTCGTTAATTTAATGAAATTTGTTGATGAATTTCGCAGCGTGGAACTGGTGCGGGGCATAGTTGAGAAACTGCGTCATAGCGACTTGCTCTCCATCAGGTTAATGGAATTCTGCGGGGGGCATACTCATGCCATTTTGAAATTTGGTATCAGACAGCTCGTTCCTTCTTCTGTCGAGATGCTTTCTGGTCCCGGTTGCCCCGTGTGTGTTACCAGTAGTTCTGATGTTGATCTGTCTGTGAGTTTGGCACTTGATAACGATCTGATATTGACTACATTTGGTGATATGATAAGGGTTCCTGGCAGTCGGGGTAGTCTTCAGCAGGCGAAGGCGGAGGGAGCCGATATTCGAATAGTATATTCAGTTATCGATGCGCTTCAGATTGCCAGAGATAATCCGGGGAAGGATGTGGTGTTTCTGGGTATAGGATTTGAAACTACGGTTCCCACGGTTGCCGCAACTGTGATTGCGGCTGATAAGGAGGGGATAACGAATTTCAAGGTTCTTTCTTTACATAAACTATGCCCTCCTATTATGAAGGAGGTACTGGACGCGGGGGAAGTCAGACTGAATGGGATTATTGGACCAGGGCACGTGAGCGCCGTTATTGGTTCTGCTCCGTATGAATTCATCCCCCGCTATTATGGTATGGGTTGTGTCGTGTCCGGCTTTGAGCCGGTAGATATATTGCAGACTATCGCCATGCTGGTTGATCAGGTGGTAGAAAATAAACCCGACGTGGATGTTTCCTACCGTCGTGTGGTTAGAAGAGAAGGGAACGTCAGGGCTCAGGAAGTGATGAACACAGTTTTTCAGCCAGCGGACGCCGACTGGCGCGGCATAGGCATAGTGAAGGACAGCGGCTTGAGAATTAGAGATGAGTTTGGTCAATTTAATGCTCTTACCTATTACAAGGTTAGGTTGGATGACCAGTCTGAGATTAAGGGGTGTATTTGTGGTGATATTCTCAGGGGCGTTAAGGTGCCGACTGATTGTCGCTTGTTTGGGAAGACCTGTACCCCCGAGCATCCTGTCGGACCCTGTATGGTTTCTAGTGAAGGCAGTTGTGCGGCTTACTACGTTTATGGTGCTTGAATATGGATAAAAAGATATTACTGGCTCACGGTAGCGGTGGACGCTTAAGTCATCAACTGGTTGAAGGATTGATCCTGCCATTTCTTGGTAATGAGATACTCGACAGGATGGATGATTCTGCGGTATTTGAATTAGGTGGGAGGATTGCGTTTACTACTGATAGCTATGTGGTAAATCCCATCTTTTTCCCTGGCGGCAACATTGGCAAACTGTCTGTTTGTGGTACGGTAAATGATTTGGCGATGAGTGGGGCAAGACCGCTATTTCTCTCCCTTGCTTTTATTATTGAGGAAGGGTTTTCGCTGGATGATTTGAGTGTTATTACACGGTCGATAAAAGAGGTAGGTCAGGAAGCTGGAGTTCAGATAGTTACCGGGGATACTAAGATAGTCAACCGCGGTAGTGCCGACAGAATATTCATCAACACGGCGGGGATAGGGCTGATAGAGAGGGATATTGATATTTCTGGCTCGAATGCCAGGGTAGGTGACAGCATCTTGCTCAGTGGAAATCTTGGTGACCATGGTATTGCTGTGATGAGCAAGAGGGAAGGATTAAATTTCAACCTGCCCGTCGAGAGTGATTGTGCCCCATTAAATTCACTGGTAGATGACATTTTAAGTGTTTCTACAGACGTCCATGTTTTGAGAGACCCAACCAGGGGTGGTTTGGCTTCTTCTCTAAATGAGATTGCGCAACAATCGAATGTCGGCATTGAAATCTATGAGGATAAAATACCTGTTGACGAGTCGGTGCAGTCTGCGTGTGAGATGCTTGGCTTTGATGCTCTCTATGTGGCTAATGAGGGGAAGCTGACAGCATTTACAGCGCCGCACTGCTCTCAGGATATTCTGGACAAGATGAGGCTGAGTGAATATGGCAGGAACGCCCAGCTAATAGGGAAGGTTACTGGTGAGCATCCCGGAAGGGTAATTATGCGCACCAGATTGGGAACCAACAGGATAGTAGATATG
>JAGHDJ010000003.1 GCA_021159955.1 Dehalococcoidia bacterium | reverse complement strand
GTGATATTGCGTGGTATAAGCGGGGTTGATACTCCTCCTAATGACTCGATACCAAGGGTTAGAGGTGTTACATCGAGAAGAAGTACGTCATTTACTTCTCCCTTTAAGACACCTGCTTGGATAGCAGCTCCCATAGCTACAACTTCCTCTGGATTGACCCCCTTATTGGGTTTTTTGTTAAAAATTGATTCTACCTTCTTTTGGACTAGAGGCATCCTGCTCTGACCACCAACGAGAATTACTTCATTTATATCAGATGCAGTTACACCCGCATCTGATAGGGCTTGCTCGCATGGTGCGAGAGTTTTATTTACCAGGTCTTCGGTAAGTTGTTCCAGTTTGGCACGTGTAAGATTAATGTTTAAATGTTTGGGACCGCTGGAATCGGCTGTTACAAAAGGAAGATTTACCTCAGTTTGTAAAACTGTGGAGAGCTCGCATTTTGCTTTCTCAGCAGCCTCTTTTAGTCGCTGTAGAGCCGTTCTATCTTGTTTGAGATCGATACCCTGATCTCTTTTAAACTCAGCGCAAAGCCAGTCAATTATTTTCTGGTCAAAATCATCTCCTCCCAGATGGGTATCACCATTGGTTGATTTAACATGGAATGTCCCTTCACCCAGTTCCATGATGGAGATATCAAAGGTGCCTCCACCAAGGTCGAATACTGCTATGGTCTCATCGCCTTTCTTGTCCAGTCCGTAAGCGAGAGAGGCAGCCGTGGGCTCATTGATGATTCTAAGTACGTTCAATCCAGCTATTACCCCTGCATCTTTCGTTGCTTGCCTCTGGCTATCATTAAAATATGCAGGCACAGTAATAACTGCCTCAGTAACTTTGTCACCGAGATAAGCTTCAGCATCAGCTTTTAGTTTTTGTAATACCATAGCTGAAATTTCTGCTGGACTGTAGTCGCGATCCCCCATTTTTATTTTAACGTCACCATTGGAAGCTTCACTTAATTTGAATGGGACCAGCTCCTTGTCATGCCTAACAGACTCTTCACTAAACTTGCGTCCTATGAAGCGTTTAGCGCTGAAGATAGTGTTGTCGGGGTTGATTATTGCCTGTCTTCTTGCTAGTTGTCCTACCAGACGTTCTCCCTTCTTGGTGATTGCTACCATAGAAGGGGTTAGACGTCCACCTTCAGCATTGGTAACTATGACAGCCTTTCCACCTTCCATCACGGCAACTTCGCTCATAGTTGTTCCTAAATCTATTCCTATTACTTTAGCCATTTCTAATCCTCCACTTCGTTGGCTTTACTTTTCCCGCGTCCTACTATTACCATAGCGGGACGTAGAATCTTCCCGTTTAGTGTATATCCTTTCTGTGTTACATCTATTACTTTGTCTTCTTCCCCGTCTGTATGTGCTATTGCTTCATGTAATGATGGGTCGAATGTCTCACCTAACGCTTCGATTTCGGCAAGTCCCTGGTTCTCCATAGCCGCTTTGAATTTGCGGTAGATTAATTCAAATCCGTCAATCCAACTTAATTTCTTAAGGTTGTGGGGAATTGAATTTAAGGCGCGATCCATATCATCGATTATTGGAAGCAGATTAAGTATAAAAATCATGTTGGCAAATTTAGTAATGCTTTCTTTCTCTTGTTCGGTACGCTTTTTATAATTCTCGGAATCGGCTTGTGCTCTTTGCCAGTTTGCAAGGTATCTCTCTGATTTCTCCTTCTCTTTATTAAGGGCATCTTGCAGTAATCCTATGTCCTTAAGTTCTCCTTCTGTGGGGGGAGAGGAAGGCTTTTTAGTATTATGTGAAGACTCCTTTTTGTTTGTAACTTGCCTGTCTTTTTCCATTTCTTCTCCTGTAATTGCCTCTATATAAAATATTGAATCATTATCGGCAAAGCTATATTCTAGTCAGAAATTTCAACCGTCAGCTCATTCATTATTGAAGATAGATATTGCACTGCAGATATTACCCTGTGATAGCGCATGCGTGTGGGTCCTATAACCCCGACAATACCACTGGTTCCTTTGCCGGAATTGTATGCGCTCAGCACCAAGCTGCATTTCTTTAATGCGCTGTCCGTATTCTCTGTCCCAATAATTACCTGAACTCCACCCTGCTCGCCGAGGATACTAAGTATGGAGTTGAGCAGGCAATGTTTTTCCAGCAACTCTATCAGGCTCCGCAAATCTTCTGTATTGGTGAAGTCAGGTTGCTTCAGAAAATGCCTCAGTCCGTCAAGGCATGGTTCCCCGGGTTGGTTATCTTCTACATCTATCATCTGCAGTAATGCGTGAGATATCCTTAATTCTACAGGGGATAAAGTTCCGTCATCAGCGGCGTGTATTTGCGTGCGGTTTAGCCCAGTGTAGCGGTTATTCAGTTTTTCGCTGATGGAACTTAGTTCTTCTTGTGATAATGGGGTTTCAACAGCGAGGAGTTGTTGCCTAATTCTAGTATCATGAAGTAATACGATGAGTAGGATAAGTGATTCTCTAACCGCCATTAATTCCAGATGTTTTAAGCGTGACTCATTTGCTCGGGGTAGGGTGACCAGTGCTATATTAGTAACTTCGCCGGCGAGTATTGCTGCTGCCAAGCGTGCCCACTCCTCAATTTGCTGCTCCACTTGATAGAACATGTGCCTGATGGTGCGCTGTTCGTTCAGTGGCAGTTCTGGTTCGCCCATTAATTCCTCAACATAATAGCGATAACCCCTATCAGACGGAATGCCTCCTGAAGAGATATGGGGGCGAATAATATAGTTTTCATTTTCAAGCCATGCCATCTCATTGCGAATTGTAGCGGAACTTACCTTGTCACGATATTCGCAGGCGATAATGTCTGATGCTACGGGAGTGGCATTGGCTATATATTGATTTACTATCGTTTTGAGAATGGCATTTTTTCTTTGTGACAACATTTCTTACACCTGATTAGCACTCGAGGCGTCAGAGTGCTAACTCATTCGCTCTCACTTTACACTATCATATGCTGATTGTCAATAGGGATAAGGAGTTGTAATCAGGACATTTTGTTTGCGACGGGGATTATTCTAAACCGAGATAGGATGTTTGAGAGCATCAACACAAAATGGAGCTATAATAGTCCCATTTGTGCCTTTACTAAGGTAAAAACTTACGCCCTGTCAAAGAACTTATTCCGGCTTAAATGCCAGATATGTTTTTATATTTTCACCTTCGCCTCGGTGCAGGAACCTGACTTTAAGGGGTGTTCCAACCTTGATGGTTTCTGGCTCTTTGGGGTTCACTCCTTCAATTCGTCCACAGACCTTTGGTCCCTCATCCAATTGTACCACCCCTGAGCAATAGGGATTGTTTCTATCATAACCCTCTTCTATCATCATAGGTGGACCTACAGCTATGCAGGTATAAGCTATTAGCTTACCTGTGCCCTTCATCGGAGTCCACTCCATTTCTTGAGATTTGCATTTGGGGCAGATGGGGCGGGCAGGTGCAAAAACAGCACCGCACTTTTTGCACTTAGAGGCCATGAGTTTATCTTCATTAAGGAATTTTCCGTGAGAAATGTCACTAAATGTTCTTTCTTCCACCGTTTTATTCTCCTTTTTTATCTTCTTTCGAGAATGGTGAAGGTGCAGGTGCCTCCTGTACCCCCTAAATTGTGGGCCGCTCCGATTTTCAGGTCCTTGTTGGGAATCTGTCTTTCTCCGGCTTCTCCTCTGAGCTGTTCCCACACCTCATGTAGTTGACCTGTCCCTGTTGCGCCTACTGGATGTCCTTTGCATTTGAGTCCGCCGGAGGTATTAATTGGCATTGAGCCATCTAGTTTTGTTTGTCCTTCATTTATGGCTTTGTATGCTTCTCCATGTTTAAAAAAGCCCAGATCCTCTATATCGATAACCTCAGCCATAGAGAAACAGTCGTGCACTTCAGAGAATTGTATGTCTTTGGGGCTCAGCCCTGCCATACTGTAGGCTTCGGCTGCGGCAAAACGTGTGGCTTCGAGAGAGGTTATATTATCATTGGTTGGGGATTGCAGTCCTCCGCCGCTTCCCTGACCAATGCCAATAACATACAGTGGATTATCGGTGAATCTCCGTGCTATCTCTTCTGAGCACAGTATCATGGAACTTGCTCCATCGCTTATAGGACAGCAATCGTAGAGACTCATTGGGTAAGCAACTACAGGGTTGGCTTTAGGGTCACGCAAAAACTCCTTCTCATCGTTCCAGAAGGGTACCGTCCGCCCCTTTTTCTTGGCCTTTGCGATTTTCTGGTTCATCATGTCGCGGATAGTGAATGGAAGCTGTGCCTTAGGGTTCAGCTTAGCATTATTGTGGCTCTTTATAGTTATGTTGAAGAGATCTTCTTTCGTGCATCCATACTTGGCAAAGTATGCTGAACCTATGGCTCCAAAGATACCAGGGAAGGTAAAACCTGCTACAAGTTCAGAGGGAAAAGCAGCCATAGCCAGACCCTCAGTTACCTCTGCGGTATTGCATTTCGACATCTCTTCTACGCCACCGACCAGAACAATATCGTAGAATCCCGAAGCTATAGCAAAAACACCTTCCTTAAAGGCAAGCGCACTGGCAGCACAGGCACATTCTGTCCTCGTTGCTGGTTTTGGTGTATGCCCAATCGCGTCGGCGATAATAGGTGCCCAATGCCCTTGATGTACGAAGTAATCATTGCTGAAGTTTCCCAGATAAAGGGCATCGATATCGTTTGGGTCAAATCCCTTATCTACTGACTCGACTGTTTCCTTAAAGGACTCAACAAATAACTCCTTGGAGTCCTTATCGGGAAACATACCGAATTTAGACATTCCTGCGCCGATTACACATACTCCACGCCCAATCTTCCTTTTTTCTTTCATTCCATACCTCCTGAAGACGTTACCTTCCTATTGCATGTAACATTATTTCGCATTCGCCAACGGAATAATGGGACTCACCAACACAAACTAGAGAGCCCCATTATACTATATTTGCGGATTGTATAAAACTGCTATTTGAATTAGAATCCTACTTTGTCGCTTCCCTTGAGTCCGATAATCTGTCTTGCTTCATCGGGAGTGGCGATCTCAAAGTCCAGTTCGTTAGCGATGCGAGTAATCTTTACTACCTGGTCGGCGCTGCTCTTAGCCATTACACCCTTGCCTGCGTAAGTACTGTCTTCCAGTCCAACCCTTACGTTGCCACCCATAAGCATAGCCATGGTAACAGTGGTGAGTTGGCGTCCGCCAGGACCAAGGCAAGACCATGTGTATTTCCCAAGTGACTGTTGGGCTGTCTGGTGCATCATCATAAGCGATTCTGGAGTAGCATTTATGCCACCGAGTATGCCAATAACAAACTGCATGTGAACTGGCGCTTTTAGCCATCCCTGTTTAACTAACCATGCTGAAGTTTGAACCATACCAACATCAAAGCATTCTAATTCAGGCTTAGTGCCTGCTTTGTCAAAAGCCTTGGCGAATTCACGCACGGTACTAAATGGGTTGGCGAAGATAAGATCCTCGGTGGAAGCAAGATATTTTTGTTCCCAATCGAATTTCCAGTCCTTGATTCGTTCTGCGACGGGGAAAAGTCCAAAGTTGCAGGAGCCAGGAGTGAATGAGGCAATTTCTGGTTTGAGCTGGGATACGACTCTCACGCGGTCAGCGGGAGCCATACCCAATCCGCCGCCGGTTGTGGGGCAGATAACTACGTCGCATCTGCTTTTTATATCAGTCAACACCTCGTGAAAGAGATCCAGGCTTGAGCTGGGTTGACCCGTTTCCGGATTCCGTACGTGTATGTGGACTATTGCTGCTCCCGCCTCATGTGCCTTGACGGCATCGTCGGCGATCTGCTTGGGGGTGATTGGCAGATAGGGTGTCATGGTGGGGGTGTGTATCGCCCCCGTGATAGCTGCTGTTATGATTACTTTAGACATAAAAATCCTCCTCTTTATTTTTATTAGTTTATTCATTAGGGTTGGTCTGGAGCAAACAGCTCTTTTACCAGTGACGGGATTTCAATTGGTGTAGTATCTCCGCTAAATTCGTGGTATAGTCGCTCCATATTGGCGCTTATGCGTCTCCAGTTGCCCCATTCTTTGAATGGTCCCAGGTCGATGTCTTTGACTGCATCGGAGGCACTCATTCCTTTATCAAAGCGCTTGCGGCCTTCGTTATAAATAAGGGTAAAGTATTCACGCTCCGCAACAACACCCTCTTTACCACAAACAGGACCATGTCCGGGAACAAAGGTGTTGGCGTCAAGAGAAAGTAATATATCTAACCAGTTGGTCCAGCCAATAACAGAGCCCACAAAGCACAGAGGAGTGCAACGGTAAAACAACAGGTCTCCGGCAAAAACTATTTTCTCCCTGGGTAGATAAACAATGAGATCTCCTGGTGTGTGTCCTGTATCACCTGTGATTAGACGTATCTCACGACCCTTTCTGCCGTCCTGCCATATTGTCAGTTCTTTATCAAACGTAATGTCGGCAGCGGTATTTCTGGAGCCCGTGAAGTCAATTTGAGGTACTACCTTGCTGTATAACGATAAATCTGCAATCTCTGGTTCTTTCATCACTGCCTCTCGACATTTGACAGTGCTTATGATAGCAGCATCGGTGAACAGGTGATTTCCCCAGATGTGATCTCCATGTTCATGAGTGTTAATCAGGTAGCGGACAGGTTTAGTAGTGACCTTTTTGATTTCGGCAAGCTGAATCTCGGTGAGTTTAGGGCTGGTCAAAGAATCTATCACGACGGCATAATCCTCACCCACAACGAGTCCGAAATTACTTATAAACCATCCACCTACCGCTTGAATATAAGCATAGACACCTGGTGCGAGCTCCTTCATCTCTGTTTTCCATGTTGGCAATTTACCTTCCTGTGTCATAGAATTCTCCTTTCATTATCTTACCTTACATAAAGGCGGCTAGTCCGATAGCCAGCGGCTCAAATGTGAATATTAGAGCCATGATACCAGCCATAATGATTACAAAGGGCACAGTGCCCCAGACTATCTCAGTGAAGGGAAGCTCAAAGTCAGCAGCCCCCTTAGTGGCAAATAAAGTCAGCCCCACTGGTGGAGTGAGGGAACCCATCAAACAGGCATAGATAACAACCATACCAAGGTAGATAGGATCCCATCCGAAAGCTGTCTGCAGGGGGAGAAGTATAGGCAGGGTAACTGCCAGCATGCCGATAACATCAAGGAAGCAGCCCAGTATTAGGTACAGGACCAAAAACATGGCAAGGATTCCCTTACTGGACAGGTTGAGAGTCATAAGGAAATCAGCGAAGGATTGAGTAACTCCTGCCATAGCAATAAAACGTGAAAACAGGGTAACGCTAATAAGTAATATGCATATCATACAATTTACTTTTACCGTGTCCACCGCAGAGGCCATAAAGTTATCCATAGATAACTTTCGCATAGCAAGGAGAACGATAATGGCGCCGATAAGCCCAATAGATGCACCCTCAGTAACAGTAAATAATCCGCTGAAGATACCAGCTAGCATTACTATTCCTATGAGCAGCATAGGCCAGACACCTGACAGGGAACGAACCCTGTCACCCATAGTATACTTTTCCTCGCTGGGTGGGGCAAGTTCTGGATTGCGTTTTGCCCTGATAGTAATATATGCAACAAAAGCAACCAGGGTTATAACTCCTGGCACTATGCCGGCTGCAAATAACTTGCCGATGGACTCATTAGCCAGAATGCCATAGAGAATGGCGAATAAGCTGGGTGGGATGAGCATCCCGAGAACGGATGTCCCTGTGGTGATACCAGCAGCGAATTGTCGATTGTAGTTATGTTTCAGCATCTCGGGAATCGATAATTTGGTAAACATTGCGGCAACAACCATACTTGAGCCAGTGAGTAATCCAAATACGGCACTAGCGACTGCTGTTGACACACCTAGTGACGCAGGGAACCAGCTCAGCCATTTTGCCAGTGAGTCATAGATTGAAGTAGTTATTCCCCCTATAAGGCATATGGAAGCCATGAATACGAACAGAGGTAAAGGAGTCAAACTATAGTCAGACATTCTGAAGTAAGCGACGGTACGGAATAGCCCGAATGCTCCATCCCACCCTCGTAGCGCTACCAGTCCGACAAAGCCGATCAAAGCCAGAGCAAATGCGACATGGACACCGAGAAATATGAGTATGAGGAGAATAACACATCCGACGATGCCAATAATTAACGGGTCCATACTAATATTTACCTCCTCTTATACGGCTTGCAGCTCTTCCTATCTCTAATATAAATTCAATCAGCAGGAAGAAAGTGCCAAACGGAACAGCAAATTTTGCTGGCCAGAGAGGGGTAGGTTTGGGTATTCCTGCAATAACCTCATGGGTGATAATTGAGTCATAAACGAAACCTAAATTGGCATAGAATATGTTACCAAAGGCAAATAGCCCAAAGAGAAGCGAACATATAAGAATGATATCCTGCCTCTTAGGACTCAGTCGATTAGTTATTAAATCCACTCGGATATTGCTCCCCTTTGAGTGAGCATAAGCAACACCAATAAAACCCAGCCAGACCATCAGCAGCTGAGATATTTCATAGGTGCCGATTATTATGTACCACTGAGTGGCTCGTCCGATAACATCTGCTAGGGTAGCTACCGCTATTGCCACTACCATCATTCCAGATACTCGAGCGCAGATACCCATCCATCGCTCGTGCATCTTGACAAAACGAGACCCTTCTGGGGTGAACACAGAAGCCATTTAATATTCCTTTCACGCAGATACATACGAGACATTCATCTGTCTCACTCATTGCCATAAACTAAGGGGTGAGACAGATGAATGATATATTTTATTTCTGAGAACGAATCGCTAAGCTAGCTTACGTTAGACCAGTCCATTGGCCAGGTATACCCTGCTTCTACGGTGAGTTCAAGATATCGTTTCCACATCCGAACGCGAACATCGTGATTCTCGGGTGTAGTTGCTTCATCAATCCATTCCTGGGCAAAATTGGGTATAGACTGTGCCCACGCAGCTCTGTCTGCATCACTCAGATACTCGAATTCAACTCCCTCTGCTTTCAACTTCGCAATTGTTTCTTCCAAGCGTTGAGTCAGATATCCAGGGTTGTAATCAAACATTACTTCCTGTCCAACCTGTCTCATAATCTCTTGGTCGCTTGGGGGTATTTTATCCCACACACTATTCCTGATGCATGCGGCCATAGCGGCATACTCGCCAAAGTTGGGCATCCCGTGGTATTTACAGAGCTCATAGTATTTAAATTGGAGGTGATACGAAGGGGTGAGGGAACTGGCATCAATGACACCTCTCTCTAAAGCACTGTATCTGTCAGGTATGGGCATGGTTATGGGAATTGCTCCTATGGAACTATACCAGCGAGGCATGAATCGGCCTATTACTGCTACTTTAAGACCCTTATAGTCTTCGACGCTAGCCAATGGCCGATTGGCGATGCACTGGTATGAGCCATAGGAGGCACAATACAGCAATACTCCATTGACTCGCTCAATCTCGGCGCGCAGTTCGGGGAATTCCTGGTATAGCTGCCACTTGACTTGAGCTGCGATTTTGGGATCGGATGACTTGAAGGGTAAAGCACCATCCATTTCCCACAGTGGCATTGTCCCTGGGCTGAAAATAGAGGCTATGGTGGTCATGTCAATAAGTCCGTCTTTTAATTGGTCATCTTCTTCGCCTGGTTTGGTTAAATCGCCACCCCAGTGTCTTTCAAATATCACTCGACCCTCGGTACGTTTCTCTACTTCATCCATAAACCAGTTGTTTATGTCGTAGTAATCTGCTGAAGAAAGAGCAGGGGGGTAATAATTGGAATATAAGATTTTGATTTGTTTCGCCGGCTTGGGAGTGGCAGTAGGAGCCGCTGTTGGTGCTGCAGTAGGAGCTGCCGTAGGTGCTACGGTTTTTCCCGGAGCCGCTGTTGGAGCCGCAGTAGGTGCCGCTGTTGGTGCTGCTGCTTCTTCTTCACCACACGCTGGCAGTAACATAGCAGCTATTACCAGTATCGCTATAAGTATGGTTACTAAGCTTTTCCTTTTCATTGTCATTAACTCCTTATCCTATAAATTATTCTAGAAAATTCCCACTTTTAATAATTTTCACATCACATCTAATCCTCCCTCAAGTCCGATAGCTCTTATATAAAAAAAGGACAAACCCACCTGCAAGGCGGACTTGTCCTTCTTTCACTGCTACTCAATTTTCTTATGATTTTATTATTTGCTCCAAATGTCAACTTCACAAGGGTAGCATAATATTACAATGTAAGTTTGTCAACTAATAGCTGTGGATTTGTTGAAGTTCTACAATCTTGTCACCATGTAACTGTTCTGCGAAAATGTCACCCATGAAGGAGAAAGTCCTTCCGGGGAAGAATTGAACAGGAAAGAGCAGGTGAGGCTGGTGGTATTAAACCATGTAGGAGGGCGGGGGTGATTGAGAGAGAGTCATCTGGGTATTAGGTCTATCACTGCGCCATGGTGAGGTGGCTTCACTGCCAAAGCCTCTTCACCACACCAAGCCCAGTCCAGACCATCCCTGGCGCAGGTCTTTTAAAGTACATATCGATAGGGGTGACATTTTCGCTGGACAGCAACATGGCAATTAGTGTGAATGGATATTTGTTCTACCACCCATTATAATATAGAAGCCATAGCGATGGAGAAGGATTATATGAATAAGAAAACGTTGCGGGACATCGCAGTCGGAAATAAAGTTGTAATGGTGCGGGCAGACCTCAATGTCCCACTAGACCCCGAGACCAATGCTATCACTGATAATACCCGCATTCAGGCAGTAATTCCCACGCTGGAATATC
>JAGHDJ010000132.1 GCA_021159955.1 Dehalococcoidia bacterium | reverse complement strand
GTCGACCTGTTTTATGGGTGGGGGCTTCGTTTCTATATGCGCTGGGCGAAATTACTCCTGAATTTACTTCATTACCTGCCCCCACTGTGACGGTTACTCCAACTCCAGATGTTACTCCCGAAGCCACTGCTGCTCCCCGTGAATATTCTCTGGCACCTGAGTTTACCCTTAACGATTTGGATGGGAATGAGGTTTCCCTCAGTGATTTTCGT
This sequence comes from Dehalococcoidia bacterium, assembly GCA_021159955.1. GTDB lineage: Bacteria > Chloroflexota > Dehalococcoidia > UBA2247 > UBA2247 > JAGHDJ01. Next base: position 5,613 of record JAGHDJ010000132.1, on the reverse strand, counting down.
GGCAGTCCGGTGCTGCTCAATTTCTGGGCGATATCGTGTCCACCCTGTCGTGCTGAATTGCCGTATATTGAGCAGATTGCAGAAAATTGGGCTGACAGGGGTTTGGTGGTGATTACTGTTAATCTGGATAGAAAAACATCGGATGTTAAGGATTTTATGGATAACAATGACCTGACCCTATTGGTGGTGATGGATAAAGAAAATCAGACAGCCAGGAGGTATGGTGTTTCTGGCATCCCCGCTACTTACTTCATAGATGCGGATGGGTTTGGACTTGCCAGGAGGGTTGGGGGCTATAGCACTGTTGGACAAATAGAGGATGATTTAAAACAGACACTCTACCCTTGATTCTTCTCCTTTATCATCGCTTAAATACTAATCGGAGCGCTCCATAGCTTTCCTGCACCGATTCAAAATTGAGATGACCTCAAATGGCTCCTCTATCAATGGGAAAGTCGGCACCCCTCTGGGTTCCAGAAATGCCTTTGCTGTCTCCATATGTTTTTTCTCCGCACTGAAGGTCACATAAAGCAACTTTTCGGGATAGCTATGTGCCAAGTCAACGAGAAAGTCCAGGGGAGGAACACCAGTCTCGTCGGCAAGCATTAGAATTGGCACAACGGCATCAACGTTAGGATCTTTCATAAGTGCCTCTATCGCTTCTCTGTAACCATTCTCAACCCCATGTATTGAAACGGCGGGCCAAATATCCACGGGATTGCGTATCCGTATGAAAGGCGGGCTCATCTCTTGCAAATGTTGCAGTGTTGCTTCCTCTATGGCAGGAATTTCCAAACCCCAGCGCTGACGACACAGGTCAGACAGAACCACAAGCATAGCTCCGGAGGGAGCTAAAAAGCTCACCCTGTTTCCCTTCGGGAGGGGCATACAGGACAGGGCTTTGGCAGCAAGGAATAAGTGAGAGTATTTGTATATTCGGGTAACTCCAGCCTGCTTGAGGAAGCCATCGACAATCCGTTCATCCGATGCTAGGGCACCCGTATGTGCCACCGCCGCCTGCGCTCCTGCAGTCGTGCTACCTCCCTTAAGAAAGATGACTGGTTTAAACCGCGTTACTTCACTGGCAATCTTCATAAAACGTCTTGGATTCTTAAAGCTTTCCAGATACATAAATATCGCTTTGGTCTCGGAATCCTCTGCGTAGTATTCGAGTACTTCACTTTCATCTATATCTACTCTGTTGCCAAGTCCAACAACCCTGGCTACACTGAAGTTTTCTCCCGTTGTAATGTAGCGCATAGTGTGTGTAGCCAGATTCCCTGTCTGGTTAATGTAGGAAATATTCCCCCGTGGTATCTTGCCAAGAGGATAAAAGCTTGATGTAAAGTTATGCGGCGTGGAAATATGTCCTGACGTATTAGGTCCAATGACGCGAATACCAGTTTCGGCAATGATATCAATGAGCTCCCGCTGTAGCTTTTCGCCTTCTCGGTTCACCTCCGAAAAACCCCCGGCAGCGAGAACAAAGGTCTTGATGCCTTTGGCTACACATTCCCTGACAGCCTGAACGGTAAGCTTAGCAGGGAGTAGAATGATTGCCTGGTCGATTCCCTCTGGCAGATTGCTGATAGATGAGTGAACAGGCATACCCAGTATCTTGCCTCCTTTCGGATTAACCAGATAAGATTTACCGCCATAGCCATTGTCTAAAATGTTTCGAACAACTCCTTGCCCGGGCTTACCACGTGTGGCAGAAGCTCCAATGACGGCAACGCTGTTGGGTTCAAAAAACCGAGATAAATTCTCTTTCATAGTTATGACTTGTCCTCTCTTGTCTTCCCCATATCCCCTCTCCCTTACCATCCACAATCACAACCTGCTCCAGTGTTAAACCATACAGTTCATACACCAGTTGGTCAACTCATTCTCAATGTTATTGCGAGTTCTTTCAGGGAAGGACTTGGCAATCTCTCGAAACTAAATTCCCTCCTTCTTGATGGGGGTAGGATTAAGGTGGGGTGAACCCTTATAACTCCTAAGCTCCCTCCCTCTAAACTCCCTCCCGCCAAGGGAGGGAGGACTGAAGAGGGAAATCAACCCCAAGGGTGATATGCAAACGATAATTGCCAGACAGGCACAATTTGTTGACGTGTAGTTATGCTGGGTGTTACTCTGACAGTCAGTTATAACTAAGGTCATTGTGCTTTTAGGTGAAGTCATTTTGAGGTAGAGCGATATCTTAGATGCAGGGGAAAGCAAGGAGAGAAAAGGAAATTTTCAGGAGAGATAACGTGAGTAAAAATATATTTATTGTTCTGCGGTTACTGCTGGTAGTGGTAGTAATATCTGTGGCACTTGTGGGTGCTGTTGCCTGTGATAAAAAAGCTGAGCCAAAAGCTCAACCTACCACTGTGCCGTCGGCTGAAGTTATAGAGTTATCATACAGCAATTTCTTCCCGCCTACCCACGCCTGCAGCATAGCGGCAGAGGAGTGGGGGAAAGAAGTGGAGGAGCGCACTGGCGGAAGGGTAAAAATTAATTTTTACCACGGTGGCACCCTGACTCCGGCTCCGCAGGTTTATGATGGCGTGGTCAAGGACATTTCTGATATTGGTATGTCCTGTCTTGCTTACACCCGTGGGCGATTCCCTTTAATGGAGGGGGCAGATTTGCCTCTGGGATATGCTTCCGGGTCGCAGGCTACCTGGGCTGTTAACGAAGTCTACAAAAAATTTCAACCTGATGAACTTGCTGATGCCAAGGTTCTTTACCTTCATGCTCATGGTCCGGGACTTCTGCATACCAAGAAACCGGTGCGCACACTGGAAGACCTTAAGGGTATGAAAATCAGGTCCACTGGATTGGCGGCTAAGATTGTTGAGGCGTTAGGGGGTATTCCCGTGGCTATGCCTCAGGGTGAAACTTACGAGGCTTTGCAGAAGGGAACCGTAGATGGCACTCTGGGCCCGATGGAGGTGCTCAAGGGGTGGAAGCAGGGTGAGGTGGTAAAATACACCACCGAATGTTACAGCGTTGGTTATACCACCACATTCTTTGTGGTGATGAATCTGGACAAATGGAATTCACTACCCGCTGATATACAGGATATTATCGCAGATGTTGATGAGGAGTGGATTGCGGTCTATCAAGAGGTATGGGATGCTGCTGATATTGCGGGTAGAGAGTTCAGTGAGGGACTGGGTAACGAGGTTATTCCTCTCTCTGAAGAGGAAAGTGTCCGCTGGTCAGAGATGGTAAAACCATTGCTGGATGACTATGTGGATGAAAGAGAAAGCGAAGGATTGCAGGGAGAGGCTTTCCTGTCTGAGTTGCAGAGCATCCTTAAGTAACCCCAGAGCGTCTGGGATTTAAATTCTGGGCAGATTGATGTTTGGGGTAGATAAAAAAGATTATTGTTGGGCGCTTGCCGTTAGTGTCTGTATATCTGGCAGGCGCCTGCTTTGTTAGTTAAAACACTTGGGTTTTGATAGGGTAAGATGCGCTTTCAGAGATTTATACATGCTTTGAGTGAGCAGTTTGGCAAGGTGGCTCTCTGGGCTCTTGCTGCTATGATGTTCATCACCTGCATTGATATTCTGATGCGGTCGTTTGGTTATCCCGTGGCGGGGATTTATGAAGTTGTCGGATATATTGGGGCTATTGCTGTTTCTTTTGCATTACCTCGTACTACTGCCACCGGAGGGCATATCGCTGTAGATATAGTGGTGGCTAGATTTCCCGAGCGGGTGCAATCTGTCATCAGAGCTGTTGTTTCTCTTCTTGGGCTGGTTCTCTTCATTATAATAACCTGGCAGTGTGTAGTGATGGGCTTTGACCTGGTGTGCACCGGCGAAGTTTCTCCCACGCTACAGATACCATTCTTTCCCTTTGTGTTTGGCGTGGCTTGCGGATGTGCTGCTACCTGTCTGGTGCTTCTGTCAGAATTGATGACGGTGTTGGAGGAATGGGTGGTGCGAAAATGAGTCCAAGTGCAGTGGGAATTATCGGTATTTGTGTGCTCATATTGCTTCTGCTTTTGCGGATGCCAGTGGGATTTGCTATGGCGCTGGTGGGGTTTGCTGGCTTTTGCTACCTCGTTTCTCCTCATGCGGCTATCAGCTTGCTGGCTAAAGATTTCTGGGCGCAATTCTCCTCCTATTCCCTTACAGTAATACCCCTCTTTGTGCTTATGGGGCAGTTTGCTTTCCATTCCGGGGGAAGCCACAGATTGTATAAAGCTGCTTATGCCTGGTTAGGTCATCTGCCTGGTGGTCTGGCTATGGCTACTATCGGCGCCTGCGGTTGCTTCGCTGCCATTTGTGGCTCCAGTCCGGCTACGGCAGCTACTATGGGAACGGTGGCTCTCCCTGAGATGAAGAGGTACAATTATGACCCTGCACTGGCTACCGGCAGTGTTGCCGCTGGAGGAACACTGGGCATACTTATTCCTCCCAGTGTGGTCTTTATCATCTATGGCATAATGACAGAACAATCCATAGGCAAACTGTTTGCCGGCGGGATTTTCCCTGGTATATTGCTGATGGCATTATTTATTATCGTTATCTATATTCGCTGTCGGCATAATCCCAAGCTGGGACCTGCCGGTCCCAGGACAGGTTTTGCCGACAAGATGTCCGCTCTCCTCGGTGGTGGGGAGGTGATAGTGCTGTTTGCCCTGGTGATGGGCGGACTGTTTCTGGGTATTTTTACTCCCACAGAAGCCGGTGCCGCTGGGGCTTTTTGTACCCTGATTATTGCCATTGTAAAGAAGCAGCTCACGTGGAAGGGTTTTGTTGCTTCGTTGGGCGATGCGACACGAACCGCATGTATGATTTTGATTATCGTAACAGGGGCAACTGTTTTTGGGCACTTCCTGGCGGTTACCAGAATACCTTTTGAATTGGCGAACTGGGTGTCGGAATTACCTCTTTCCAATGTTGCCGTAATGGGGGTTATACTGCTTATCTATTTGGCAGGCGGTTGCTTTATGGATGCATTGGCGCTGATTCTGCTCACTGTCCCTATCTTTTATCCTGTGGTAATTGCCATGGGCTTTGATCCCATATGGTTTGGTGTAGTGATAGTGCTGGTGACAGAAATGGGATTGATTACGCCTCCAGTTGGTATCAATGTATATGTTATCAATGGAGTGGCTAAAGATGTTTCTCTTCAGACTATATTCAAGGGGATACTCCCCTTCCTGGCAGCGATGATAATCTGCACCGTTGTGGTACTGGTTTTTCCTGGTATAGCACTGTATCTGCCCGGGTTACTCTAGGGCATCGTTGTGAGAGATGTCTCGCTTTCTCTTTGGTGATGAGGAGCAGGGATGTTTCTACTTTCTTTGGTTTCCTTGAAGGTCTCTCAGCGAATTTACCGGATGCTCATCTATCTCAATATTCAGGGCGACCAGTATTTTAGCTACCATTTCCCAGTATCCTACTGAGCATGTCAGTTCTACTATCTCCCTTTCATTTAGATATTTTTGCAAAGTTCTGAAGGTCTCATCTGCTATTCCTGTGCCTTTTATTACCTCGTCTGTGTATTGCAGTATGGCTCGTTCTATGTCGTTGAAACAGGGTGACTGTTCCCAGTTTGGGATTGCCTTTATTTGCTCATCGCTGACTCCTGTCAATCGCGCTACGGCATCAT
>JAGHDJ010000045.1 GCA_021159955.1 Dehalococcoidia bacterium | reverse complement strand
TAAGAAGCCCGAGGAAGAGACGAGCGCCAAAGCACCGTAGTCGCAGGGAGCGCTATCCTCAGGAGGGGATGCTGCTGCAGATTGATGGCAGCCTGCATGACTGGTTAGAGGGCAGAGGTCCTTACCTTACTCTCATAGGTGCTATAGATGATGCTACCGGCAAGGTACCTTATGCCTTATTCCGGGAGCAGGAGGATGCCCAGGGCTATTTCCTCATGCTGCGCCACATAGTGGATAGCGACGGTATACCTATGGCCTTGTATCACGACGGTCACGGCATATTTGAGCGCTCCAAAGGAGAGTCGGAGACGCTGGAAGAGCAGCTTGAGGGAAAGAGGAAGCCCACCCAGTTTGGCCGGCTGATGGAGGAACTGGGCATCACATCTATCTTGTCGCTCTCCCCTCAGTCCAGGGGAAGGATTGAGAGGCTGTGGGGCACCTTTCAGGACAGGCTGACAAGTGAGCTTCGCCTTGCGGGAGCAAGCACCATCGGAGAGGCTAACCAGGTGTTGTGGAATTTTCTACCCCGGTATAGCCAGAGGTTTAGTGTCCCTGCAGCCCAACCAGGATCATCCTATCGGGAGCCCAGTGAGGGGTTTATTTCCGACGAGGTATTCTGCTTCAAGTATTACCGCAGGGTAGGAACAGACAATGTGGTGCGCTTTGGAGGGCATAGGTTACAGATAGAGCCAACCAACGGTAGGTCGAGTTATGCCCGTGCCAGGGTAGAAGTGCATGAGAGAATGGATGGCAGCCTGGCGGTATATTACCAGAGACATTGCCTTGCTAGCAGACCAGCACCGTTAGAGGCTCCATTGCTCAGGGTGAGGAATATAGCTCGTGTTATACCAGAGATGCTTGATTCTGATGAGTCTGCTCTGCCGGTTAGCATAGCAAGGAAGGCTTCACTGCCAAAGCCTCTTCACCACACCAATCCCAGTCCAGACCATCCCTGGCGCAGATCTTTTAAAGTGCACATCGATAGGAGGTGACATTTTCGCTGAACAGCAACAGCATAAGACACTCTCATAGTAGTCTAATGCTGCAGTTGTAGTATAGTTACAAAATAGCATTTTAAACAGTTTGACTTTAGGCGTAAGGTAATGCTATGCTGCAATCCTTAATTTGAAGTAAAAACTCGCATTTTACTCACAGGAGGATGAATTAGCATAATCAAGAAATTACATGTTAATCGTGACATCAGAGCTAAAGAGGTTTTGGTTATAGGTGGTGATGGGGAACGATTTGGAGTTATGCCTCTCAATAAAGCACTGGACATGGCATCTAGTGAAGGGTTGGATTTGGTAGAAGTGGGAAGTAATGCATCCCCGCCAGTGTGCCGCATTCTAGATTATGGAAAATATAAATACCAACAAGCCAAGAGGGAGCGCGAAGCTCGGAAAACCCACAAGCCAGGTCTTATCCGCGAAGTTCGGCTGAGAATTAAGATTGGTGAACATGACCTTCAATTCAAAATCCGCATGATTAAGAAATTCCTTGATGAGGGTGACAGGGTAAAAGTATCTGTAATTTTTAGAGGAAGAGAGATTACTCATCCCGACATCGGGTGGCAGCTGCTACAAAAAGTACTAGATGCATTAAAAGATGATGCTAAAGTTGATAGGAAAGCGGTAATGGAAGGACGAAATATGAACGTCATTCTTTCCAATAGCGCTAAACGCAACACAAAAACTGAAACATTAAAGGAATCTATAAATGCCAAAGCTAAAGACTCATAAGGGAGCGCAACGTCGTTTCCATATCACAGGAACAGGTAAGATACTGCGTACAAAGGGAGGGAAGAGCCACCTGCGCCGCAAGAAACCTTCTCGAGTTAGACATCAGTATGACAAATTATTAGCGGTTGATGGTAGCGAGAGGCAACGAGTGAAAAAATTGTTGCCTTACAGCGGAGTAAAGTAATATTTAGCACATCATTGGAAATCTTTAGACAGGTTTTCTTCAACCCGTACTTTAGAAAGGGGATTTACCTTTGCCACGAGTAAAGAGTGGGGTCATTACCCATCATCGACATAAGAGACTATTAAAATTAACCAAGGGACAGAGAGCAACCAGGCACTCTCTATATCGACGAGCTCACGAGGCTATGCTCAAATCTTTGAGCTATTCCTTTGCACATAGAAGAAAACGCCAGGGTGATTTTAGAAGACTCTGGATCACTCGTATAAATGCTGCATCCAGAAAAGAAGGGCTTTCATATTCTCTTTTCATCAACGGTTTAAAAAGGGAGAATGTGGACATTGACCGCAAGATGCTGGCAGAAATGGCGGTAAATGATCCTCAGGCATTTACTGAGCTAGTTAAATTATCCAAACAATAATCACCCAATATCACTGGGAGGACTTTTTAAAACTCAATATTGGTTTTCGCAGTTGTAGTAGGTACGGGCACGGTGGAGTGTGGTTTATTGTTTGCCACACTCTATTTTGATTGTTATTAAGGTTTTGTGAAGATGAAAGCACGACTCAAGGAACTGGAAGCAAATGCCATCTCTGAACTAGAGTCAGTCACAGATATCAAATCTCTGGATCCATGGCGAGTATATTACCTGGGGAAGAACGGTTCTTTAACTCAGATATTGCGCTCATTAAAAAACCTTTCACCTGATGAACGCAAAAGTGTTGGCGCTCAAGCTAATAAACTCAAGCTGCTTCTCCAATCCGAGTTACAACGAAAAAAAGATTTTCTTAAAGAAAATGAACTCAGTAGAGCTTTTGAAAAAAAAGACCTCGATATCAGTCTTCCCGGCAGGGCTTTTCCTGCAGGACGTACCCATCCCATAACACAAAGCTTACGCGAAATATGCCATATCTTCAGCACTATGGGCTTTGGGGTTGTTGAAGGTCCAGAAGTCGAACTTGATTACTACAACTTTGAAGCTTTAAATATTCCACCCGACCACCCTGCCAGAGATATGTTTGATACACTATGGCTGGATTCCAGTGTAGACGGTGATAGCAACCCTATGCTATTACGCACACACACATCACCTATGCAGATAAGAATAATGGAAAACAGTCCTCCACCAATCCGCGTAATCGTCCCTGGAAAGGTCTATCGTTATGAGGCAAGTGATGCCACTCATGAATCAATGTTTACTCAAGTAGAGGGATTAGCTGTAGGTGAAGGCATTACCCTTGCCAACCTCAAAGGAACATTATTCGAATTTGCCAGCCGCCTCTTTGGCGCAGAAAGAAAAATGCGTTTTCGCTGTGACTATTTCCCATTCGTTGAACCAGGGGTAGAAATGTCCATCGAGTGTCTGGCATGTGGTGGCAATGGATGCAAACTATGCAGTAATAGCGGTTGGCTTGAGATTTTAGGTGCGGGCATGGTTCACCCTGACGTTTTGAAACGTGTAGGATATGACCCTCAGATTTACTCCGGGTTTGCGTTTGGTCTCGGAGTAGAACGAATTCCCATGCTCAAATATGGGGTGGAGGATATCCGTCTTTTCTACGAGAATGACACGAGATTTTTAAAACAGTTTTAATCCGAGGATTTGGTAATGAAAATTCCTTTAAATTGGCTTTGTGATTACGTTGATATATCTCTGCCGCTGGAGGAAATTGCAGAGAAACTGACGATGGCAGGGATAGAAGTCAGTAAAATAATTACAGTCGGAGATATGTGGGACAATATAATAGTTGGGGAAATTACCGCTATTGAGCCCCACCCCAATGCCGATCGTCTTAGACTGGCAAGTCTTAATTTAGGAAAAAGCCATATCACAGTAGTTTGCGGTGCCCCCAATTTAACTCTAGGAGACAAAGTACCACTTGCCCATGTAGGAGCTTCTGTCTTTGATACTCGCTCAGAAACTCTTGTGAATGTTAAGAAAGCAAAAATCAGGGGAGTTCTCTCGCAAGGGATGATTTGCTCTGAGAGCGAATTAGGCATATCTGATAACCACGAGGGCATTATGGTATTGCCCAAGGATACACCAATAGGCACCTCGTTAAAGAATTGTTTGGGGAAAACAGTCTTTGATCTGGAGATAACTCCCAATCGTCCCGATTGTTTGTCCTTGATTGGAATAGCCAGAGAGGTCGCTGCTCTAACGGGACAAAGTGTGCACTTACCACAAATCAGCTATCTTGAGTCTGACTCTAATATAGATGACTTAATCTCCGTAGAGATTGAGGATAAGGACTTGTGTTCCCGATATTGTGCTAGTCTCATTACTGATATTGAGGTCAAGCCTTCACCCCAATGGATGCAGCAAAGGCTATTAGCATGTGGTATGCAGCCTATCAACAACGTTGTGGATGCCACTAACTACGTAATGTTGGAATACGGACAACCTCTCCACGCCTTTGATTATAAACAAATCGGCGAACCCAAAATAGTGGTACGTCGTGCAAAAGAAGGGGAACCGATAACTTCCTTGGATAACACCAAACGATATCTCAATCAGGATATTTTGGTTATTGCCAATAGAAAAAAACCCATAGCTATTGCCGGAATTATGGGAGGAGTGGAGAGTGGAATAAACGCGAACACGACTTCAGTGTTGCTAGAGGCAGCAAGTTTCAACCCTGCAAATATCCGCCGCACGGCTAACAAACTTATGTTGCATAGTGAGGCATCAT
>JAGHDJ010000118.1 GCA_021159955.1 Dehalococcoidia bacterium | reverse complement strand
ATCTGCTGAAAGGCGTGGGCACAATTTATACCTACAACGGGAGCCGATTTGACCTTCCCTTCATACACACCAGCCTGAAACTGGATTTGGCTGATTACCATCAGCACCATGACCTGATGTATGACTGCTGGAAGGTTGGATTGCGCGGCGGGCTGAAATCGGTAGAGCAACAATTGGGCATACAGCGAATGCTAACAGGTGTCGACGGGCTCGAGGCAATAAGATTGTGGTACAGCTATCAGAATGATGACGATGACTACGCCCTGCGCACCCTGTTGCGATACAATGAAGAGGACGTGATAAACCTCAAGATACTACGGGAAAAGCTGAATAGTATCTAGGGCAAATTTATGCTGAGCTACCCCTTAGTCGCTGCGAATGCAGGAGAATCTTCTTTCTCAGCCTGATGTTCTTGGGCGTTACTTCAACCAGCTCATCTTTATTGATGAAGTCAATTGACTGCTCAAGACTCAAGTTGAGAGCAGGGGCCAGCTTTACCGCAATATCAGACGTAGATGCCCTCACATTGGTTTTCTTCTTTTCTCTGCATACGTTTACCGGTATGTCCTGCATCCTTGGACTCATTCCCACTATCATCCCCTCATAAACCTGAGTGCCGGATTCAATGAAGGTAACCCCTCTCCCCTGTGCCTTGTTGAGGCCATATGTAGTAGCAACACCCCTTTCCGAAGCTACCAAAGCCCCACTGCGCGTTGAGACAACCTCTCCCCGCCACGGTTCATAACCAAGAAAGGTGGTATTCATAATGCCTTCGCCGCGAGTTGAGGTAAGGAAAGGACTGCGGAACCCCAAAAGTCCCTTGGTGGGCACCTGAAATACCAGCCTCACATTATCACTGCCATCGTTATTCATATCTGTAAGCTGTGCCTGTCGCTTGCTTAACATCTCGGTTAAGACACCAATATATTCAGCACTGGTATCGATGGTGAGCGCCTCTATGGGCTCCATAGTTTTACCATCGATTATTTTGGTGATAGCTTTCGGCTTTGAGATTTCAAATTCGTAACCTTCTCTGCGCATAGTTTCAATCAGAACAGACAGGTGCAATTCCCCTCTACCCTTTACCAAAAAGGTGCCAGCGCCGTTCATATCCTCCACCTTGAGACTGAGGTTGGTATCCAGTTCTTTATAGAGCCGTTCCCTCAACTGGCGCGTGGTGCAAAAGAGCCCCTCCCTACCAGCAAAGGGCGAGGTGTTCACAATAAAAGCCATCTCCACCGTTGGCTCACCAATCTCAATGCGCTGCAGAGCTTCCTGTTTTTCCGGGCTGGCAATGGTATCTCCGATATTGACCTGCTTGATACCCGTTACCGCTACAATATCACCCGCCTCAGCTTGCTCTACCTTCATACGGCTGAGTCCAAGATAGGTAAACACTTCAGCAACCTCATACTCAGCACTGGTTCCATCAACACCCATAGTAACAACATGGTCGCGATGGGCAACCTTTCCTCTCCATATTCTGCCAATGGCAATCTTGCCCTTGTGACTGTCATAGTCCAGATTCGAAACCAGCATCTGGAATGGTCCGCTCTCAACCTGGGGCGGCGGCACATTTTTCAATATACAATCAAAGATAGGGTAAATATCTTTGCTCTGCTGACCCAGTTCAGTCATAGCAAAACCCTCTTTAGCATTGGCATACAACAGCTCGAAATCCAGCTGGTCAGAGGTGGTCGCCAGCTCAAGAAACATGTCCTGAATAAGCTCGATTACCTCTGGAATTCGCGCATTTTTTCTGTCTATCTTGTTGATAATCACAATGATTTTCAGCCCACCCTGCAGAGCGTGGCGAAGCACAAACTTGGTCTGGGGCATAGGCCCTTCTACGGAATCCACCAGGAGCAGGCAGCCATCCGCCATACTCATAACACGCTCTACTTCCCCGCTGAAATCAGCATGCCCCGGTGTATCGACAATATTGATTTTGATACCCTTGTAAACTACTGCTGTGTTCTTGGACATAATAGTAATCCCCTTTTCCCTCTCCAGGGTATTACTATCCATTATCAACTCGCCCACAACCTGATTATCACGGAAAACCTTGCTCTGCTTGAGCATGGCATCTACCAGCGTGGTCTTGCCGTGATCCACATGAGCAATAATAGCTACATTTCTTACATCATCGCGACAATTCATATATGACGAACCCTTACCTTTATTAACCTATATTTGCAGTATATTTTAAACCAATGTGTTACCCGCACAATTATACCGCTTCATAACAACTGCAACACCGAACAGTAAGGATATAACTAAGCGGATTTTTTAGCAATAGATGGATGTGCTATTGACAACAACACCAGATACCTTTATCATGCTAATTGAAAAACGTTTTCAGTTAGTGAGAAGGTGTGAGACTTACAACAGATAAACTGGCAGACATACTAAGAGAACACAATTACAAGGTCACGCCACAGAGGCGCGTGGTGGTAGATGTACTCGTTCACAGCAACGAGCATATGACCCCTTCCACCATATATGAGAAGGCACGACAGAAACATCCACGCGTTGGGCTGGTAACTGTCTATCGCACACTGGATATACTGTCAGGTTTGGGGCTCATCTGTGAATTGCACACCCTTGATAACAACCACAGCTACCTGATGCGGGAGACCGACAAGCCCCACCATCACCTCATCTGCTCCGAATGCGGCAAGGTAATTGATTTTACTGACTGCGGACTGGGAGCACTGGAGAAGAGATTATCACTAGAAACGGGTTTTGAGATAGAAGAGCACCTGTTGGAATTTCATGGCCTGTGTTGTCACTGCCAAACAATCACAGCCAAAAGAGAAAAGAATGAAAAAACAGCCACTTAATAAACTCGCCCTGCTATCACTGGTAGCAGCACTTATAACCATACTATCACCCCTCACTATCTCCTGCACACAGGAAGCAGCAAAGCCAGTAGAAAAAATAGGGGTAGCTGTCACCATACTGCCGCAGGCAGAATTTGTAGAAAACGTTGGCGGAGAAAAGGTAGAGGTAACGGTAATGGTGCCGCCGGGAGCAAGCCCTCACACATACGAACCCTCCCCTTCTCAAATGGTGGCAGTATCCGAGGCAAAGATGTATGCTAAAGTTGGTTCGGGTATAAATTTTGAATTAGCTTGGATGGACAAATTAGCAGAGCAAAATAAGGAAATGCTGGTTATTGACTGCTGCGAAAGAATTCAACTGCAGGAAACGGGCGTGCATAATGGCTCTATAGATCCGCACATATGGGTGTCTCCGGTAAATGCAAAGGTGATGGTGCAAAATATCTGCGATGGGCTGATGCAGATTGACCCAAGTAATGCAGATTACTACAGAGAAAACTGCAACTCTTATCTGCAGGAACTCAGTGAACTGGACGAGGACATCAGAGAAGGTCTATCTAAGGTCACCAACCCTGTATTTATGGTTTATCATCCCGCCTTCGGATACTTTGCCCACGAATACGGTCTCACTATGATACCCATTGAAAAAGAGGGAAAAGAACCAACAGCGGAGGGACTGCTTCACCTGATAGAGCAAGCCAAACGGTATAACATAAAGGTAATTTTTGCTTCACCGCAATTTAATCCGGAGAGTGCAAGGGTTATCGCCGATGCCATAGAGGGCAAGGTTATTCTCGTTGACCCACTGAAAAAAGATTACCTCGCAAATATGCAGACACTGCTGGGCGAACTGATTCAGGTGATGGAGTAGATATGACTGACAAAGAAATTGTAAAACTAGAAGATGTCTGGGTATATTACGACGGTGCACCCGCACTGGAGGGAATCAACCTGACTGTAGAGCAGGGTGATTTTCTCGGAATCATCGGGCCTAATGGCGGAGGCAAGACCACTCTTCTCAAGGTGATACTGGGATTGATTAAACCGAGTAGAGGGAAAATTTCCATTATGGGAGAGCCCCCCGAAAAAAGACACAGTGTCGTCGGCTATGTCCCCCAGTATAATCTATTTGCCCGCGACTTTCCCATAAACGCCATAGATGTGGTGCTGATGGGACACTGCGGGAGAACGAGATTATTCAAAAGATACAGCGAAGAGGACAGAAAATCAGCCCGCAGTGCCTTAAAGTCAATAGGAATGCTGGATTATGAAGAGCATCAGATAGGGAAACTGTCAGGGGGAGAACAGCAGAGGGTTTTCATAGCCCGAGCGCTGGTATCCAAACCGAAATTGCTGCTTCTTGACGAACCCACATCCAGCGTCGACGCTGCCACACAGACCGAATTTTACGAGACACTGGAAGGTCTGAAACAAAGAATGGCAATAGTGATAGTATCCCACGATATCGGCGCCGTCTCCATCTATGTGGACAAGCTCGCCTGCCTGAATCGACAATTGTTCTATCATGGCTCCTCGGAAATCTCACCCGAGGTGCTGGAAGCCACCTATAAGTGCCCGGTGCAAATGATAGCACACGGAACTATTCCCCATCGCGTGTTGAAGGAGCATTAAGACATGCTGGAAGCTCTACAATTTGAATTTATGCAGAATGCCCTCATTGCAGGACTGCTGGCATCAGTGGCATGCGGCATTATAGGGGTATATGTAGTAGTTAAGAAAATAGTATTCATCAGCGGCGGTATAGCTCACGCATCCTTTGGTGGAGTCGGGCTGGGATACCTGCTGGGAGTAAACCCCGTTATCACAGCCACATTTTTCACCGTAGCCTCAGCTCTGGGAATGGGACTGGTGAGTAAAAGAACGAAGCTACCCGAAGATACCGCCATCGGAATACTATGGTCAATGGGTATGGCAATGGGCATAATCTTCATCGGCTTGAGCCCAGGATATGCTCCCGATTTGTTCAGCTATCTATTTGGCAACATCCTGACGGTTCCCACATCTGACATTACCCTGATGATAATACTGGACATAGTGATAGCAGTAATAGTTGTAGCACTCTACAAGGAATTTATGGTGCTCTCTTTTGACGAGGAATTCGGTAGAGTAATGGGAGTCCCTGTAGAGAGACTCTATCTCCTGCTACTGTGCATGATTGCCCTTACCGTAGTGATATTGATGAGAGTGGTGGGCATCATACTGGTCATCTCAATGCTCACTATACCGGCGAGCCTGGCAAAGATGTGCACCACCAACCTGCGCAAGATGATGCTTCTGTCTACCATCTTCGGTGCAATATTTACCTTTGCCGGCTTGTGGTTATCTTACGAACTGGACCTCGCCTCCGGAGCTACCATTATACTGGTCAGCGGAAGTGTCCTGCTCATTTCTCTGGCAGTATCAAAGATACGCAGCAGACGAAACAGAATAAAAAAACTTTCTACAACAGCTTTCAACTCTCACGGCAACAAATAAATCAGCTGTTGCTGATACGAAGCACTTTCCACACCAAAAATGCGATGGTAGCAACTATCAACCCTACAATGGGATAGAAGGCATCCCCCATATCAGTCACCCTCCCCATAGCAATCCCAACGATGCCATAGACACTATAGACGGCGAGCACTCCCATCAGCATCTTCAGAGTAAAGACACTGCGGCTGATAAAAATACACAACTCTGCAACTTGGGTGTCGGTTAAATCCTCTTTATGTTTCTTGTTGGGTATATTGACGAATCGCATCGGATCATCAGTGTCAGCGAGGTTGATAGTGATAAAAGAGAGCAAGAGATAGACGAAAATATTTAGTATGGGAAGAACAAAGACCGAACTCCTTCCTCCCCAACCATCGACAACTCCCTGAGCATTGACGTGAGTGGGAATAGTGCTGGGGAGTGAGGAATAATTGGATAGAACTATGTAAAAAGCTGCCACCATCAGTATGATGGGGATAAGCTCAAGGGCTACAGGATAATATTTGCTCATCTTTTGTAACATAGTATATCACCTCCGAAAAAAGTGTAGCATAACTGGCATTTACCTTTCTACTATCTGGAATGTATCTGATATTTCCACACCTCCCCACTGAGATTGCTACGCGGACCCTTCGCTGCACTCAGGGCTTCGGCTCACCGCAATGACATCTTCTTTTTTGTCTTTGCGAGCGCAGACCTAGACGAAGTGAAGGGCAAGCGCGGCAATCTGGGCGAGGAAGGAGATTGTTAGATGAGATTGCCACACCCCCCGATAGATCAGGGTTTTGTAATGTCAGTAGCGCGAGGCTTTAGCCTCGCTCAAGGCGACCCTGAAGGGTCGCGCTACATGCTCATGGTAAATGACAAGAGAGGAAAGGCAAGACGCTATGCTACTCTTTTTTCTCCAATTCACGCTGGCGT
>JAGHDJ010000034.1 GCA_021159955.1 Dehalococcoidia bacterium | reverse complement strand
TACAACGCGATTTCCAGTGAGGGAAAGCAACATCGAATAGACATCAAAATTAAACTTATATTCTCCGTCTATAGCTGCAGGACCAATAACAGCAACATTCACACTGTAAATCTTGCTCTCCAAAGGATCATACACAAGTGGTGTTGCCCCTGGTTCACTCAACTCCATTCCGTCGGTGTTGTATTCTGTTATATCATTAAGCGTTTTCGACTCAAAAAAACCATTCCAAACTTCTATCTCAACTTCTTGAGCCGAAAGCAAATTACCCAAAACAATAGTTGAAGGTACTACATGAATGTGATTATACCAATTATCTCCGATGGTGCTTAATAAATATTGACCCAAAAGATCAGCATGATAAATATCTGGGTAACCTTGGATAGCTGTTCCATACAAAAAAGCAGGGGATTCCGATGATTTTCCATATGGGTCTTGAAGCGCAGACTTATAATCAAGAGAATATATTTCCTCTGCTAAAGTATGATACTCGGAGCTTATTGGTGTTGAATTTATAGTGTTCGCCATTAGACAACCTTCTTATAAGCCATTCCATGCCACAAGCTAAATGGCGTTGTGCCACCATAAAAACCTTCTCCTTTTTGCTTAGTCGGAAAAATCAACCACGTATCACTACCAAGAGTAAGCTCTTGCCCTGATGTTAAATATTTAATGTTTATATACCTAAGTTCTTTTGGAGCACCTAGTATACAGGTTAAATTATTTGCTCTTCCACAAGCTATAGTGAATGGGATAAGCATACTTATTCCATTAAAATAATTAGGTTGCCTGTTTGCATTTATAGCAATAGGAGTACTGCCTACGGCTCCTGAACCATTATCAAAAGAAGAGGCGTACAGTGTTCCAGTAGTAGAGCCTAACCCAAGGGAAAACACAGCCCAATCCTTGTAAGTATCTGATCCATCTAAATCATTTTCAGTAAAACGCACCTGAGCACCGCTATTTGCAAACGGATAGTGATGTTGAGCACTAGAATAATCCCAAGTGTAGCTAATATTGTCGAGATACCAACGTGTTCCGTAGCAATACTCCCCACCATCATAAACTCCTGCCTTTTCTAAAGTACCAAAGCCGAGATGAGCATACCTTCCACTTGATATCTCAACAACACAATGAATAAAATCATCACCGGCAAACAGGTGGTGTGCAACAAATGGGCCAGAACCTAAATCACTCGTCCCGACCCAAAGGGTATCTGTCCTTGCACCAGGTTGCGCTGTGTGCGCTGCCCCACCATCATAACCAGTAGCTCCCCGTATGCAAAAATCTACCCCATAATTAGCAGGAGCATCATTATCAGTGTATAAATCGAAATGAGCCACGCCTTTAGATAGATGAAGCCACATGCCATCTGTTATTGCCTCGTGGGTGTTGGCTGTCCATCCTTGATCTATTGCGAACAAACGAATCGCATCAAGCAATCCATCAACATCAGTTGCTGAACTTGTTAGATAAGCCATTATGTAAGCCTCACTGCTGCAAAATTATTTCTTTCTACCTTTGAGCCATCTTGAAATACAAGGTAATCAACAGAATCTATGGTAACTATTGTTTCTGATGATTGAGCTGTTCCATGCACCCAAAAAACACCATCCAATTCTCCAAGCAAGGCGCAATCTGCACTCCTTGCAGTTCCAATTCTGAGAATAGACTGTATGAGCTGCACATCCCCATTATCGAACGGAGCCATTTTGCCAAACATGCTCGTAGATACGCTATTATCACAAAAAGGATATATGTTAAAGACAGTAGCTGTTGGGGATTGTGTCTGCCCCCCACTAGGGGAAATAATTCCACTAGGGAGATAAATATAGCATGACATTGAGTACGCATAAGGAAAAAATCTAAGACCTGCAGCCGTAGAGGAATATTTATAGGCTGGATTATTAGTCATTCCACCCCAAAATACTGGATATGGGTACTGCCCAGGCGTTCCGTAAGGAAGAAACTTACCTAAATACATAGATTGATAAGTAGTTGATACTTTTGCAACTACAATAACTCTTTGACCGTTAGCAATGAACCAATAGGGGGTAGAATCATCCCATAAAGGAAAAAAAGCATCTTTGGCTAAAACTCTGCCCGGTTGGTTATCAAAAATATTTTCTGGGGTATAACCTAGAAACGAAGCAATATCCCAAGAGTAAATATCATTACCAACATCAGAGAAATATTTAAGCCCGATGAAAATCTCTTCTGCCCCGGAAAGACCTGGTCCTTGAAAGAGCATCTCAGTACCATCATCACGGTTGCATATCCATTCCTGACTTGCCGCAACAAGGTCAGCGTTGGTAGTGAGAAATGTTTTTAGCTTCGCCGCCAAGTCCAGGTAATCTGTTGCAGTGCCTATTTCAACAGCCATTTTCTTATCCCATCATTTGTTGAATTGTTGTTTTGTTTCTTTTAACCACATTGAGAATAGCCTTCTCTCCAGGGTCAGATCCAATATAGTCGCCTACCACAGCAGTGTCAAAGGCATTCACAATCCTAATATTCTGGGGTG
>JAGHDJ010000043.1 GCA_021159955.1 Dehalococcoidia bacterium | reverse complement strand
GTATATATATGTGTGGGGGTGGGAATGAAGACAATTCGCAGGGATGAATATGGATTCACGCTGCTAGAAATACTGATAGTAATAGCAATTATCGGTGCTATTGCTGCTGTTGTTCTGACTAATGCTACAGGGTTAATTGGCAGTGGGGAAACGGAAGCAGCTGAGTATGAATTAGATACTGTACAGACAGCAATAGACGCGTATATGATAAAGGAGTCCAAAACTACAATAACTGCTCGCGGGACGGCGGCTGTCATAAAATCAGATGATGGAGATGCACCATTTGTGGGTTATCTGGCGTCGTTGCCCACTGAGTATAAGTATTCGTGGACAGCTGAAGGAGCTGTGACTCAATCAGGTTCTGGTGGTTCTGGCGGTTCTGGTGGAACAGGGGGATATAGTCCTCCTTCTGTAATTGCCTGGTGGAAGTTAGATGAGTCTGTTGGGTCAACTGCATATGATTCGGCAGGAGATTATGACGGAACGATCACTGATGGGACATGGGTGTCTGGAGTAAGTAATGGTGCATTGGAATTTGATGGGGTAGATGATGGTATTGAAATATCGGATTCTGAGACAGACTTTAACTTTGCGGGCAATTTCACTATAACGTGCTGGGTTAAAGAGAATAATGCTGGAGGATACTCTTCGTGGAATCAGCGCTGGGCTAATGTTATTAGCAAGGGAGGGGATTACGGATGGGAGTTACAGCATGATTTAGAAAATGAACATTTTGAATTTGCGGTTAGAACTGATCAGAACAGAAGGTTTGTTACCTCGACGACCTCTCTGGAAAGTGATGTCTGGTATATGTATACGGGTGTTTATGATGGTTCCCACATAAGGATTTATGTGAATTGTACTGAGGAAGACAGCGCAGGTCTCACAGGTACAGTTAATTCGACTATCTATCCTGCTGTTATTGGAAAGCGAATGACTTCTTATACTGACAGGAGGTTTAATGGGGTGGTGGACGAGATTTACGTTTGTAATAAAGCATTGAGTTATGAAGAAATTTGCGAGCACTATGATAATACAAAGCCCTAAGGGGAGTAGCCAAAGGGGTTTCACTCATCGGAGAGAGTGGAAGCCCAAGCATCTCCCCCCCCTCTCTCCCTTGACTTGTTCACATTCTGTGCATACAATGTAATTACATTATGTGACATATACAATCGGAGGATGCAACTATGGGAACCAGCACTAAAGCACACATCATCAAAATAGGAAATTCGCGGGGTATTCGTATTCCAAAGCCACTCCTTGAGCAAGTTAATCTTGGCAAGGAAGTGGAGTTAGAAGCACAGGAAGGTCAGTTAGTAATCCGTCCAGCTCATGGACTGCGTCGCGGCTGGGATGAACTGTTTGCTAAAATGGCACAAAGCGGAGACGACAGACTGCTTGATGCTGAGGCAATCGAGCTTACCGTATGGGATAGAGATGAATGGGAATGGTAGTCAGTCGATTTGATGTTTATCTGGTTAACCTGGACCCAACCGTAGGCACAGAAATACAGAAAACCCGTCCATGTGTCGTTGTATCTCCCGATGAGATGAACAGGCACATTGCGACAGTCATAGTGGCGCCGATAACGACCAAAGAACGCAGTTATCCTACCAGAGTGCCCTGCCGATTTAAGGAAAAAGACGGACAGATTGTGCTTGACCAATTACGCACAATTGGCAAGTTAAGGCTGGTCAGGCGACTTGGTAGATTCAACAAAGCAACACAAAAGAATGTGTTATCCCTGCTTGCGGAAATGTTTGCTGAGTAGTTATGAGCTTGTCTTTCCCTTGTTGTTGCAAGCACCTCGTCCAACCCTCTTGTCATTGCATCCAGATTTATCTGGACTCCGATGAACGAAGCATCATCGGAGAGGGTGACTTCCCCCTGTCACTGCATCTTTTTTTGATAACTGCCAGGAGTTGAGGAGCAACAATCCTGCAACGAGATATGGCAGTCCCAGCATTGACCATGCCATCAGGTGATTACGGCCTGCACAGATGCCTATGTGGATGCCCAGTCCGACGGCAGTTAGGATTAGCAATATGCTGGCAAGCCGTTCCCTCCACCAGCATAAAATACAGCCAGCCAACCCGACGGTTCCCAGCAAGCCCACGGTGACACCCTCTATCGTGAGTGGGTCGGTACTCTTTCCCTGAATTTCGCTGACAGTTTCGCCAATCAGGAAGGTCAGGAAGAATGCCGTTATCCCTATCCCGATTATCCGCCCTGCCAATCGTGTCCGCTTCATCGAACGAGTATGATTACTCTCTGCCATTGGCTGCTCTCCTGCATTAAGTAGTCAAGTATTCTGTGAATATTATACACTGTTTGGCAAGTTGCTCAAGGTTTGGTGGTGCGTCAGTCAGGAGGCAGGGGCTGTTTTGTATGTGTCCTGATGGCAGGGGGTGCTACGTCGTGTGATATTGCACTTATTTGCTCGTATGTGCTACAATGATACTGAGCTTGAGGCGTTTTTATGCTATGGGGAGGTGTGCTTATGGTAATAACAAAAGAATGGTTCACAGTTGAAGAAGCTGCTGAATATCTGTGTGTCTCCAAGAGGACTATTTATAAATTGACTAAGGAAAGTCGGTTGCCTGCCTTCCGCATCGGCAGGGAGCGCCACCGACGATTTCGTAAAGAGGATCTGGACAGGGTACCTCGTCCATGTGGAGAAACCAGAAACCTAGGTGGGCTATTGAAGTTGACAGCAGCAGTTGATCCTGTGCTTGCTGAAATTTGGGCTAACGAGAAGGACTCAGCCTATGATCGAGTATAACCGGGGTGATGTAGTTCTCGTTGGCTTTATCTTCGCTGACGAAACCGGAATTAAACGTCGGCCAGCTGTAATAGTAAGCTCGGATACTTATCACGCCAGGCGAAATGAAACTATCATTGCTGCTATCACCAGCCGGATTGACCGCGTGTTACCAGGCGATCACCTTATCAACGGCTGGCAAGGAGCGGGGCTTCTTTTCCCTTCAGTGGCTACCAGTATAATAAGAATAATCAAACAGGGTATGATAACCCGCAAGCTGGGCTCTATGACGACATCGGACATGGAGGCTGTAGACGATAATTTGAGGCTGGTGTTGGGGCTTTAATGTACTTTGAAGACTTAAGCAGATAGAAGGGGGGTTAAGAAGACTTGGTACAGACGCCCCTGTTTTGATGTCAGTCACTATATCTATCCCTTCCTACGAAAGTTACTTCGTTCCGCTGGACAAATTTGTGCAGCATAGGTTGTCACCACCGAAACATTTAGTGCTAAACTTCCTGCGCAATGTTGAATTCATTGAGTATGACAACTATAAGCAGACTATTCACTCAAAAGGAAGACGAAAAGCCCTGGAAAAGGTGCCTACTTCACGCGAGATAAAGAGGGCAACAGGGTGGAATTTTACACAACTTATCGTAGAGAAATAGCAAAGCCATACTCTATGAAAGATATTTACAGGCTTAAGCTAAAGAGTTTATTTAGGCGCTAGTCAACGGATATTATACGCTGTTTGGCAAGCTGCTCAAAGTTTAGTAGCACTTCGGGAAAGTGGAATTACTTGTAGATAAGGGGCGAGTTCCGATAGGGGTCGTTTTTGCGCAGGTAGATTAAATGTGCAGGCAAGCTGAGTTTCTGTGGCTGTTCCAAATGGAAAGGATGCACCCCCAGTTCTCTCTACCGAGATTGCCGCGTTGCTATGGGTCTCTCCGATGATGTTTTGTTCATCGGGGTCCTGCTAGAGCTGGACGCAATGAAGGATGATTTTAATTACGGCTTTAACACGATATGCTTTCTATCTTTCCCCTTCTTATACTCTTCCGTTATTTGGTCCATATTGTCATGGATGGTTTCAATCGCACTGGTGAGAGTAGTTGTTCTCACCACCACGCAGACGAATTTTTCAAGTAATCTTAGAATATTAGGCCCAAATTTTTTACCCACAAGAACATCCACTCCTTCTAAAACAGAAGATGTAGCTTTTGCCTTCTCTGGATCGCCATGCTTCGTTGTTTCATCCCCTTTGAAACGCAGGTTCTCTCTTCGTTCAACGAGCTGCTCTTTGCTGTTAGAGAACTTATAAACATAGAAATATCTCGCCATACCTACATGGTCATCGTTGAGATTTTCCCCGTCATCTGTGCCCAAAGCTACTAAAAATCTCATGCTCTATTGCCTCGCCTCTAGCTTTTCAATCCTGCCCAAAATAATATTCACGTTTTGGGATAGTGTGCGCACCTGTTTTTTTAAGTCTTGCGGGAGAGACCTGCTTCCTAGTGGAGACAAGGGGGATGGTTGGAATTGATAACTATAGGCTGGTACTTTCACCCCGATAAGTTCACTTATTTTGTAACCTGCCCGGGGATTTTGTCTACAGCCAAAAGGTGAAGCTTTTCCTTCAGCTACTGCTCTGGCAAATTGACCACAACTTCCAAATCCGCAGAAGCCACAATCCAGCTTGGGCAGAACTTCGTAAATCTCCCTTATTTTATCCTTATTGACTGCCATTTATTTTGCCCTTCTAGTTTGTTATTCTACCTGTTGTTCCTTTGTTAGCTTATGTGTTGATTATACGCTGGCTGGCAAGTTTCTCAAAGTTTAGCAGCACTTTGGGAAAGCAATACCAGCTTAGAGTCGCTGGTAATTTTGTCCAGCACTGCCTTGACGATGGTATCAATCTCTCTCTCGGTAGAATAATCCGCCGGAGCCACAAAGTTTACGCGCCCATCTGTAATTAATTTCTCCGCCTCGGTTCTGGCTCCTTTTGCCCTTGGTTTATATACCGCAATCGAATGTCCCCCCAGTCTTTTTACCAGACTGAAGCAAGGGATGTCTGTCTCGCCATCACCAATAAAAATCATATTCGTGAATGGAATCGGGCGATTTTCCGGTGGCACACATTTGTTTATGCGCTTGTTATCATAGACTTCCAGTGCTCCCTTGTTTATGCGGAATAAATACTGGGTTTTTGTCGTGAAGTTTATCGCCAAGGCTGGCCATTCAGCTACGCCATTCACATCATATTTGAAGGATGACGCGTAAATCTTTTTAAATTTAGTTGCAATAGGTGTGCCGTCTATCATTTCTCGAATGCCTGAAGAAATGATGTAATGCTCTAACTTAAGCCCTTTTCCCCTGCCGTAATCATCGATGCGATCAAACCAATCCTGCACACCTTTGAAAAGCTTAACCGATTTCCCATGCTCTCTGAAGTCTTCCTTTCTTATGGGGACCCCTGCCTCGCTTGCTTTTTTTAGCATAAGATTCATATATGTCAAAACGCTGTCTGCCTCATTTTCCTGGGCAAGTTGGTCTGCCATATTCCAGAATTCCTTAGCTTTTATCCCTATCTTGGGCAGAAAGCTATGCTCCTGCATATTTCCCGGTGCAAGAGTCCCATCAAAATCATAGGCTATGGCTACAGGAACAAGTTTACGCACTATTGCCCTCCTCCGTAACTGTCTTCACAGCCACATTTAAATGCCTTTGAAAGTATAGCTTGCTCTTTGTCAGCCACCTTAAGGAAAGTCAGGTTCGCTATGAGAATCTCTCCCTAACGATATTTTAAATTACAGCTTTTCTTTATTCAATATATAGGATGCCAGATCAAGCATGCGAGCTGCATATCCATATTCATTGTCATACCAGACCAGCACCTTAGCTACCCTGTCGGTAACAACCCTGGTGGACGGAGCATCTATGATTCCAGAGTGTGGATTACCAATGATATCCACAGATGCAAGCTCGTCTTCGCTATAATCTAAGATACCCCTG
>JAGHDJ010000002.1 GCA_021159955.1 Dehalococcoidia bacterium | reverse complement strand
GTGTCAACGATTATCACCCGCTTTTTGACGTCGTCAGCTAATACGCGGGCAACCTCTCTCAGCATGGTGGTTTTGCCCACGCCTGGTTTCCCCAATAACAGCAGGCTTTTTCCTGACTGCACCAGATCCTGGATGATGGTGATGGTCCCATATATTGCCCTGCCCACACGACAGGTGATGCCTATGATATGCCCCTCTCGATTGCGGATGGCAGAGATGCGATGCAGTGTGCGCTCAATGCCTGCACGGTTATCTCCGCTGAATGTCCCGATGCGGGAGGTGATGTAGTCTATGTCCATTTCGGTTACTTCGGATTGAGCTAGTGTTACCTCGCGATGAGTATAGCGAGCTTCGGGTGATCGTCCCAAATCCAGTATTATCTCAAGCAGTTCCCCTCTAGCACCCTCCGTTTGCAGTGGCTGCCTGATGTGTGGAGGGAGAACTTCCAGCAGTGCATCCATCTCGTCGGTGATTACTTTTTGCAATATAACCTCCAGTTAGTTTGTGTATCCTCATTTGAGTCTAAGTTGTCACAAGAGAGGCATCCTTTACCGGGAGGGTAAACGACCTCGTCAACACAGAATAACTCATAGTTGGTTCAAATCCGTATCTTTTTAGAGTTCTTGCCTGTGTCCCATCGCATTCGGGTACCAGGCATCGCATGTGATGATAACTCTGAAAGCAGGTCAGGATGTGACTTAGTATCTCGGCACAGGCTTCTCCCGGGAGCATCATCATCTCAAACTGTCCCACCTCCTGTTCAGATGCGATGCCAAACAGGGCAGTGAGAGATCCTTCCCTCTCACAGCAGAACTGCCTTTTCCACTGGTAGCAAGCCAGAGTTCCCCTTACCTCACGCCATTCCCTGAAAGTCATTCCTTCGATGGCGCGAATGTGAGCGGGGAAAATCTGGTTATATATTCTAAAGATGGTATACTCGTCATTCGTTTCCCATGGGCGGATGGTATAATGTCGTGATTTTTCCGCGTTCCTGTTTATTTTTATGTTGTCGTTTGTTTGATATAGCTGTTCTCTGAGATAGGTAGAGAAGCCTGCTTGTTGCGCTATTTCTATCAGGGGGCTGTCGGATGGGAGTCGTAGCAGAATCTTATTTATCTCCTGTTCCCTGCCATAATTTCCCAGCATGCAGAGGAAATTATAACAGGTGTCCTCTCTGGCATTCTCAGATAGCAGGAGGTGGTTGATTGTCCATGTGCATGACCAGCGGTGCTTCTTTATGCATATAAGCCCCTGTATTCCTGTAGCCTCTGTCCAAACCCAGCAGCGCTGTGTGTGCCTTAAGCTGGGGGAGAGCCATTGCTTTAGGAAGTTACTCATACTGGAAGAAGCTGTGAGTTTGAGTGTGCCCAGATCACTTCTCGTGTGGACTTCATTGGGTGACAGCTTGCTCCTTGGTGCAAGCAACGCTGGCAAATAGGTAGGGTTGAGGGGACGAATCATAAGCTTATGCTCATTTCTGCCATCTGTACCACCTATTGTCTATCAAGTGTTAGTTAGCGCCTGTGACTATGTTCAAAAAATAGCGGTGTAATCTGATATCGTCGGTCAACTCGGGATGAAAAGCTGATACCAGTATCTTGCCTTGTTGTGCGGTAGCTCCCTTGCCGTCTGGCAGTTTAGCCAGTATGTTTACTCCGTCCCCTGCTCGTATGATGAGAGGAGCCCGAATGAAAATAGTGTGGAAAGGCGCTGCTCCCAACACGGGTATAGAGAGATCGGTTTCAAAGCTGTCTGTCTGTCTACCAAAGGCGTTGCGCTCGACGTCAATGTCTATTGCTCCAATGGGTTTGAAATCCAGAGAATTTGCTTTCCGCGATAACACTATCATACCGGCACAGGTGCCCATTATAGGGAAGTCATTGTGGGCTAACTGTGATATCGGGGGTATCAGCTTGTAGTCCTGCATCAGTTTGCCGATAGTGGTGCTTTCTCCTCCAGGTATTACCAGTCCGTCCAGACCATTGAGGTCACGAGGCAGTCTTACCGAAGGAGCTTCTGCCCCTAATTTGCGCAGCATTGCTTTATGCTCGGTGAAATCTCCTTGTAGCGCCAGCACTCCTATTTTCTTCGTCATTTACCACCCTCTGGGTGCCAGCAGTTCTTTTTCTGGGATAGTTTTGATATCCAGTCCAGGCATCGCTTTTCCCAGTCCTTTGGAAACCTCAATAATGATATTGGGATCTTGATAGTGTGTAGTTGCCTCTACTATGGATTTTGCCATCATTATCGGATTACTGGACTTAAATATCCCGGAGCCGACGAAGATACCTTCGGCTCCCAACTGCATCATGAGAGCAGCATCTGACGGTGTGGCAATGCCTCCTGCGGCGAAATTGACCACAGGCAGTTTGCCCGTTTTGTGTATCTCTATGACCAGATCCAATGGGGCTCCCATTGCTTTGGCTTCAGCCATCATCTCATCCTGCTTCATTCCCTGTAATTTGCGAATAGAACTTGTCACCGTTCGCATATGTCTTACTGCCTCCACTATGTTGCCGGTTCCCGCTTCGCCCTTGGTTCTCACCATAGCTGCACCTTCGGCAATACGCCTCAATGCCTCACCAAGATTACGACACCCACAGACGAAGGGAACCTTAAAGTCGCGCTTCCAGATATGATTATTCTCATCGGCAGGGGTTAATACCTCAGATTCGTCGATATAATCTACGCCGAGTGCTTCTAGCAACTGTGCCTCAGCGAAATGTCCAATACGGCATTTTGCCATTACAGGGATACTCACCATTTTCATAATGGACAGTATCATTTCAGGGTCAGACATGCGTGCAACCCCTCCGTCAGCGCGTATGTCTGAGGGGACTCTTTCTAGTGCCATCACGGCGCAAGCGCCTGCATCCTCAGCTATCTTTGCCTGCTCGGCGGTCACCACGTCCATTATCACTCCGCCCTTTAGCATTTGGGCAAGCCCGGACTTGACCTTAAACG
>JAGHDJ010000066.1 GCA_021159955.1 Dehalococcoidia bacterium | reverse complement strand
TTGATTTAAAAGTTTAATAGTGATAGCGCTCCGTTCAACGGCGGTCAGAATAGTCCCCGAATGGGAGCGAGGTATAGTATTGCGCTTCGGGCGTTTTGTGGGCTTGAGAGGACCAGGTTTTGTACTGCTAATACCATTCGTAGAGCGTATGGTAAAAATGGACCTGCGCGTCATTACTATGGACGTGCCATCTCAGGAGATAATCACCAAGGACAATGTCACAGTGAGGGTGAATGCTGTAGCTTATTTCCGTGTAGTTAACCCTGAAGACGCCGTACTCAAGATAGAAGACCACGTCCGCGCTACCTCCCAAATCGCACAGACCACTCTGCGCAGCATCTTGGGACAATCCGAACTTGATGAGTTATTGACTCGCAGAGAGGAACTTAACGAAAAGTTACAAAAAATAATCGACGAGCAAACAGACCCCTGGGGAGTAAAAGTCAGCGTCGTAGAAATAAAAGAGGTGGAACTCCCCCAAGAGATGCAGCGGGCAATGTCGGCACAAGCAGAGGCAGAGCGAGAAAGAAGAGCCAAGATAATTCACGCCGAGGGAGAGCTTCAAGCATCAACGAAGCTGGCAGAAGCCGGTTCTATCATCGCCAAAGAGCCCACCACTCTGCAACTGCGCTTTCTGCAAACACTCACCGAAATCTCATCCGAGAAAAACAGCACCATCATATTCCCCATCCCGATGGAATTGATAACCCCTTTCATAAGGAAAGCCAAACAGATGGTCCATGAAGATTAATCATTAATCAACATTGCCTGCCTCTGGTAAAAGTAAGTGAAAAACCTGAAAACGAATTACGTCCTCTACCAGCGGCAGGCAAACGCCGAACCGCAGATATCAACTACAGCTATCTCACCAGATTACCAAAAACTCTCATGCCAGCGTATTTGCCATCATCTCCCAGATCTTTTTCTAATCCGAGGAGACAGTTATATTTGGCTACTCGCTCAAAACGAGCTGGGGCACCTGACTTTATCTGTCCTGTATTCATAGCCACCGCCAGATCAGCTATGGTGGTATCGCAGGTTTCACCGGAGCGGTGACTGATGACTGATGTCCAGCCTGCATCTCTGGCCATCTTAATGGCGGCAATAGTCTCGGTTAGAGTCCCCACCTGATTCAATTTAATAAGTACAGAGTTGGATGCTTTCTCCCGTATTCCCCTGGCCAGACGCTCAGTATTAGTTACATATAAGTCATCACCAACCAGCTGTACTTTTCCCCCTATTCTCTGCATAAGAAGACCCCAACCATCCCAATCATCCTCCGCCATCCCATCCTCAATACTGATGATAGGATACGCTGAAACCAACTCTTCATAATAATCGACCATTCCTGCAGCATCAAGTGTAATACCTTCTCTTGTGAGCACATATTTACCATCCTGATAGAACTCACTGGCGGCTGGGTCAAGCGCCAGGAAGCAGTCCGCTCCCGGCTTGTAACCCGCCTTCTCTATGGCTGACACAATCAGTTCCACAGCATCCCTGTTGGAAGACAGCGAAGGAGCAAATCCACCCTCATCCCCAACGTTGGTATTGAACCCTTTATCGCTCAAGACCTTCTTCAAGGAGTGGTAAATCTCAGCACCCATACGCAGAGCATCGGCAAAACTACCTGCCCCAGCAGGAACTATCATAAACTCTTGAATATCAGTAGAGTCTGATGCATGCTTGCCACCATTCAGAATATTCATCTGAGGAACAGGTAAAACACCTGCCTCATCACCACCAATATGACGATAGAGGGGAATACCACGTGCATTAGCAGCAGCGTGAGCTGCCGCCAGGGAAACCGCCAATATGGCATTCGCCCCCAGATTAGATTTATCTGGAGTACCATCCAAATCTATAAGTGCACCATCAATAGCTGCCTGCTCCAATGCCGACATACCAACTATAACCGGAGCAATTACCTCATTAACATTGCCTACCGCTTTGAGCACCCCCTTGCCACCAAACCTCTCCTTATCCCCGTCGCGAAGTTCAAGCGCCTCATGGACGCCGGTAGAAGCCCCCGATGGGACAGCGGCACACCCACTAACCCCACCACGAAGTTTTACCTCCGCCTCAACCGTGGGATTCCCCCTGGAATCCAAAATCTCTCGCGCAGTTACATTCTCAATAATCGACATTTTTCTCCATCCATATTCCCTAAATTCAGCCCTCTATTTCCCTAATTTAATTGCCATCTCAACAGCTCTCTCCACTGCTTCAGCGGCACTGCGGGCTCGATATATTGATTCATCCTCAACCCCATCCTTATATAAAGACCACGTATTCAATCCGATAACAGGAATGTCATTTATCAGGGCATAAGCCACCTCGGATAATGTGCCAAATCTGCCCCCTATGGCAATAACCGCCCGAGCAGACTTCGCCACCAGCGCATTACGAGCATGCCCCATCCCGGTAACTATGGGAATCTGAACATATTGATTGGCAGCACGATAATTATTTCCTGGCAATACTCCCACGGTAGTGCCACCCTCCATACTGGCTCCCTGGCAAGCCGCCTTCATAACGCCACCAAGACCACCACAGATTAGAGTAACACC
>JAGHDJ010000006.1 GCA_021159955.1 Dehalococcoidia bacterium | reverse complement strand
GTAGTTTAGTATCTCCTCTCTCCAGTTGGTTAGGGTATGCAGAAGATCTCCAAACTCAGATAGAGAATCAGCCTTTATCCTCTCCTCCAGTAGCCCAAGCCTTTCCTCGGTCATCATCCTGTCCTTCTCCCTATACCATGACCTGAAGCTCTCCTTAAGCATCCATGCCTCCCCAGTTCAGGGTAGCAGTAGAAATAGCTTGTCTAATCTCTCCTTCTCCCAATCTGAAAGTCTCTCAGACCACTTAAGAAGGCTGTTGCCTGTGTGGGGTTGAAGTGCTTTCTTATATCAGCTATTCTGAAGATGAACAGATATGGAAGTGCTAGTCAGGAGCGTTGTGTAAAAGAGTTGCCTGGACACAAGGAGGTATGAACTGTGAATCAGAAGAAAATACTTGTGGTGGATGATGAACCCCATGTCATCAGGTTATTGACATTTGTGCTGAATAAGGAAGGGTATGATGTTTCTACCGCTGTGAACGGAGAGGAAGCGATGGCGAAGATTTGCGAATCGAAGCCGGACTTGATGTTTCTTGATGTGATGATGCCAAGAAAAAACGGGCATGAGGTATGCCGGGAAGTAAAAGGTGACCCGGATTTGAGTGACATTCATATCATAATGTTGACTGCCAAGGGGCAGGAGACAGATAAAGAGGAGGCTTTGGATTCGGGGGCTAACGAATTCATAACCAAGCCTTTCAGTCCCAGGAAAGTAGTTGCGAGGGTTAGAGAAATACTGGGGTAAGAATGTGCCGCAATTTCTGATCGCAGAATGTGGTTGGGGTAAGTAGAAAATGAAGGCTAAAGCAGATAAAAAATTAACTCAGGGAATACCGGTTACAACAGAGGAAATGTTCCGTGGTGTAATAGAAAATTCCGGAATAGGTATATACATTGTCCAGGATGGTAAGTTTCAATACGTCAATCCTTTATTTGAGGAGATGTCCGGTTACACCGATGAGGAGCTCAGGGGAGAAAATCCCCTTAATTTTGTTTATCCTGATGATAAGCAGATGGTCAGAGAGAAGGCGGTAAGCAGTTTAAAGAGTGGCACCAGCAGCCCGTATGAGTACCGTCTTGTCGGAAAGGGTGGGGAATTGGTATGGGTTCTGGAGAGAGTTGCCTCTATTCAATACGAGGGCAAGAGAGCCTCAGTGGCAAGTTCTATAGATATCACCGAGCGCAAGAAGGCAGAGGAGAGGCTTCAGGAAGCGCACCAGGAACTTGAACAATCGGAGCAAAAATATAGAAGTCTGGTGGATAACATAAACGATGGTTGGCTGGTGGTTCAAAACCAGCAAGTGGTCTTCGCCAATCAAAGAGTATCTGAGATGGTTGGATACACTTTTGAAGAAGGCATCGGGAGAGCTATTCAGGAATTTCTGTCTTCCGAGGTAGTTGATGGGGTGGTAGAGAGGTATGAAAGGAGATTGCGCGGCGAAACTATTATACCGCAGCAATATGAAACGGTGCTACTGAGGAAGGATGGATCTAGGTTTCCAGTTGAGATTAGCGTCGCGTCTATGCTGTATGATGGCAGTGATGCGGTTTCCGTTCTCGTGAGGGATATCACCGAACGCAAGAAGAATGAAAAGCAGATGCTCTATCGCAATCGGGAATTGTCTATTACCAACAGGATTACCACTGCAGTGAATCGCAGTCTTGATATAGATAAAATTATTGAAGATGCATTAGATGAGATATATGAGACAGGGGAGGTAGATGCCTGCTGGTTGCAATTGGCAGATTATGAGAGCGACAAACTCTTGTTGAAATCTCACAGAGGATATACGCCGGAGATGGTTGAGGAAGTGACTGAAATGGATATTGGGGAGAGTATGGCGGGTGAAGTTGTGCGGACGGGGAAGCCTATGCTGTTAAACAAGCAATCAATTGATGTCGAGATAACCGTGCAGAGTACCTTAGCAGCGGGCATTCATTCCCTTGCTGAATGCCCCTTAAAGATTGCTGATAAGGTAGTTGGTGTGCTGGGGGTTGCGCATAAAGAGGTGGGACATTTCACTCCTGATGATATGGAATTATTCACCAATGTGGCTAATGTGATAGGTGTGGCGATGAAGAACGCCGAGTTGTATCGTGAAAGAGGGAAGGCGGAGGAGGAGGTTGAGCGAAAAGTGGAGGAGTTACAAATTGCAAACCAGCAGCTCAAGGAACTGGGCCAGATGAAGGATAATTTTCTCTCCACTGTCTCTCATGAACTGCGCACGCCTCTCACTTCCATAAAGAGCTTCACTGAGATTCTCCTGAGTTATGATGAAGACAGGGAGACACAAAAAGAATTTTTAACCATTATCAATGAGGAGAGTGACCGCCTTGCCAGGCTGATAAATGATTTACTGGACCTTTCCAAGATTGAGTCGGGGCGAATGCAGTGGAATAGTGCTGAAGTGGCGATACCAGAGGTTATTAAGAAAGCTGTAAATACTACTCAGACTCTGGCTGCTCAGGCAAAACTGATAGTAGATGTCGGTTTAGACTCTGACCTACCGCCTGTCTGGAGTGACAAGGACAGGATGGTACAGGTAATAACTAACTTACTAAGCAATGCCATCAAATTCACCTCTGAAGGAGGGGAGATTCAAGTGAAGGCACGGCTTCTCAAAGGCAGTGAGTCAGATGGCAACCCTGATATGGTTGTGGTTAGTATCTCTGATAGTGGTATTGGTATTGCTCCTGAAGACCAGGACGCTATTTTTGAGAAGTTCAGGCAGGTGGGAAACACATTGACAGAAAAACCGCAGGGAACAGGATTAGGTTTGCCAATCTGCAGGGAGATAGTAAAGCATTATGATGGTAGGATCTGGGTAGAGAGCGAATTAGGCAAGGGGAGCACCTTTTCTTTCGCTTTACCGGTGGCGGAGAAAGCGGAAGCGAAAGTGTCATAAGCAGATAAGGAGTGAGTGGAGGCGAACGTTAGAAAGGATAAGACTGTTCTGGTGGTGGATGATGAAGTGAATACCTGTCGTTTCTTGAGTTATGAACTGGAAATAGGGGATTCTCTACCTGTGCCGCTTACAATGGCAGAGAAGCGCTGGAAATGGTTGATGGCAGGTGTTCTGACTTTATTCTCCCGGACATAGTAATGTCTGAGATGGATGGGTATGAGGTCATTAAGGCACTGAAAAGTAATCCGAGGACAACCGAGATGCAGATTTTGGTGATGACTGGGGTTGAAATTGATGGTGGTAGAGTCAAGACTTTATCGGTTGGTGTGGCTGAGTATTTCACTAAGTCCGGCGGGCTTAGTAGATTATTTGATGCTGCGGAAAATATCCTCGTGGATAGATAGATGTGCAAGGTAAGTTCTTTACCTCAAGAGACTTTTGATAGCTTGGATTATCGCTGTTTGTGTTGTGGGGTTAATCCTGTATCAAGAGAATAAAAGGGACATAATTTTGGGGCTCTCAAACAACAGCAGAAAGCTAATTAACTATTTATCGCCTGTGTTCAGTCTCTCGCCTGCCAGCAGGGATTTCACCGTGCTTATTAGTGTCGAGAGTTCCACTGGTTTGTTGAGAAATTCATTTGCTCCGACTCTGAGCCCCGCAGTTCTATCCGCCTCCTGCCCCTTAGCCGAGAGCATAAGAATGGGTAATCGGGCGGTTTTAGCGTCGTTCCGCAGGCGGTGGCATACTTCAAAGCCGTCCAGTCCAGGCAGCATAACATCCAGAATAAGCATATCTGGACTCTCGTCCTTTGCTTTCTTAAGTCCCAGTAAGCCATTTGAGGCACTGAGTATCTGGTATCCCTCTTTTTCAAGGATGTGGCTTATGGCTCTCAAGAAGCTGGGGTCATCCTCAACAATTAGAATTTTGTTAGCGATAAAACTTCTCCCTTTGGGCACAGACATGATATGGCGAGGCTGGAAGGGGCTATCTGCCTTTACGATGTTTTCCCCGCGTTTGGTCTCTGTGCACCCTGATAATCCGGATGGAGCAAACTATACTATTGTATTCTTTCACAGCCTTTCCTCGCTGTCAAATAGCATCTTTAATTATGAGAGCATTATAGCACATACTCATTTGGCTCATTTTCCAGTGGTGCGTATGCAATGGACAAATTTGACAATTTAATGTAAGGTTATGTATAGTTGTAGTATGACTGGAGGCAGTTATTGGGGGGCTACCTATCTGTGATCAGTCTCTCCGAAGTTGTGCTGTTTTTGTGAGGTTGGTTGCTCGTTTTCTGACATACTTGCAAGTTCAGTGGTTTATGCTTCTAAATGAAAAAATCGCTGGCAGTGCCGACTTTGCTGGAACTATCTGGTTTAGGAAGAAGGCTGTTAATTGAGGTGTTGAACAGAACATTGTTTTCGGAGACAAAGGAAATAGGGAAACAAGAAGGATAGTAAGGAGAGGAGTGATGGAACGTATTTTGGGAAGAATTCACAAAGGGGAGAAGGGCTTTACGCTAATAGAGCTGCTCATCGTTATTGCCATTATCGGTGTGATAGCCGCCGTTGTTTTGCCCAATGTCAGTGGACTTGTCGGCAGTGGTGAGTCCGAAGCGGCAGCGGCTGAACTGGCTACTGTCCAGACGGCAATGGATATAATGATGACGAAGGAAGGCTTAACTGCGGTAACTGCAACCAGTGAAACCAGCGATATGACCGCTTTCCCCACCGGCAATCCATTGAATCCTGGTTATCTGCGAAATGCGACGACCAAGGGTACTTATTCCTGTAGCACAACTGGGTTAGTTACGCAGGTAACTACTGGTTACTAATAAATTCTGATGGCGGTGCATAGGTAGATATATAAATGATGAATACCCCCCCCGTTGCGCGATTTCCGTAGCGGGATGGGGAGCAGATTTCGCCTGGTGCCGCTGGTAATTAATGTATGGGGTTATATAAGGCTTGACTTTCCGTTGCCAGAAAATGGGTTTCATGGTGGGTGTATAGTTTATCTTTTCTGGATAGTTGAGAGACGTCTTGTGATGGTTTGAAACGTGCCGACTAATATTAATGGAAAAACTTACTACCGTACTTCTGAAGCTTGTCATAGAGCCGGTATAAGCAAAGCCACCTTTTTCCGCTGGCTTAAGGTTGGTGTTCTTGATGACGTTACCCTTAAAGATAGAAAAGGGTGGAGGCTGTTTACAGAGGATGATGTGAACAGAATCAGGGATGAGTCTACCAGAGTTCAGTAGAAGAGGATATGGTTATCACTGGATAGAGACCTTGCGGAGAAGATAATGGATTGAGAATTTGTCGGCACTGGAGTCTGCTATCTGGAGATAGACTGGGAAGTTCCCCGTGGGACAGGGGCGAGATATGGAGAGAGATGTGTCAGAAATGGCAATGAGTGAGTCTTCTAAGAAGAGCCTTGGTGAGTTGCTGGTAGAGAATGGACTCATAACTGCCGAGCAGTTGGATAAAGCCCTTGAGATACAGAAAAAGCAGGGGGGGCAACTTGATGATGTTCTGACAGGTCAGAGGATGGTTGCACCCGAAGACCTGGCGATGGTGCGGAGCATCCACCTTAATGTGCCGTTAATTGACCTGGAAAGGCATATAGTTCAACCGGATGCCATACGGCTGATTCCCGAGGATATGGCACGGAAGCACACGCTAATTCCTCTGGATATAGTCAGTGGTGCCCTGATGGTGGTTATGGCGAATCCGGAGGACATTCACACCATTGAAGATATCAGAGCGAAGTCGGGGATGAGGGTTGATGTGGCGCTGGGTATTCCCTCGGATATTAAGCGGGCGATTGATATTCACTATAAGTCCAGCGGCGAAATTGAGAAACAAGTGGAGCAGTTTGCTCCCCGTGTTAAAGAAAAGAGAGAGATTGACGCGGATCTCATTGCCAGAACCCCGGTGGCGCAGAGTCTGGACTTGCTTATTACGCAGGCGGTGCGCGATAGAGCTTCTGACATTCACCTTGAACCGCAGGAAGACAGGTTGCGCGTTCGCTATCGCATTGATGGTATCCTTCGCGATGTGGTTTCTCTGCCGTTGACTGCCCATATACAACTGGTGTCCAGAATCAAGATTCTGGCAGAGATGAATATTGCAGAACAAAGACGTCCTCAAGATGGACAGTTCTCGACCGTGGTGGGGGAGAGAGAAGTTGATATTCGTGCTGCCACTATGGAAACGGGATACGGGGAGATGGCGACGCTGCGTATTCTGGATAAAAAGACCTCTCTTTTTACGTTGCCAGAGCTGGGTTTCCTGCCCGATATGCTGGAAGGATATGATGCGATGTTGAAGAGTCCATTTGGCATGATATTAGTCGGGGGACCCACTGGTTCCGGTAAAACAACTACACTTTATGCCTCGATTAACCAGCTTGACAGGGAAGCGCTCAATATTTTAACTATCGAAGACCCCATAGAATATCGTTTTAGAGGAATTAATCAGAGTCAGGTTAACCCCAAAGCAGGGATTACCTTTGCCAGTGGCTTGCGGGCTATTATGCGCCATGACCCGGATGTTATCCTGGTAGGTGAGATACGTGATAAGGATACTGCTGTGGTGGCGGTACAGGCTGCTCTCACGGGGCATCTTGTGCTCTCTTCAATTCATGCCAATGATGCCACTGGTGTACTTTTTCGCCTTATGGACCTGGGTATTGAGCCGTATCTTATCTCTTCAACGCTGGTTGGCATTCTCGCTCAGCGGATGGTGCGGCGACTATGTCCTCATTGCCGTGTTCCAGTACAAGCATCGGATGAGGAAAGGGCTTTCTATCAAAACGAAATGCAGGATGAATCCTCCTATGGGCAATCAGATACCTTTTATGTTGGGGGAAAATGTCACCTGTGTGGTCATACCGGTTATGAGGGGCGGACGGGGCTTTTTGAGCTAATGACTATGAGTGATGCAATCAGGAAGAGGCTGGTTGATAATCCTGATGCCAGTGATATTGGAGCAGTGGCATTGTCGGAGGGTATGGTGACGATGAAGCGTGATGGGATAATGAAGGCGAAGGAGGGTATTACTTCGCTGGGTGAAGTAATGCGCTGTGTGTTTTCTATTGGTTAACAGTTGCTCTTCAGGGCATTCTGGAGGAAATTATGGCGTATCGGTTTACTGTCTACTCCCTTGACAGGAAGATCGTGCATGGCACAATTGATGCTGCTTCTGAGAGTATGGCGGAGGAAGCCTTGTATCGGGTGGGACATCGCCGTGTTCTCAGTTTGCAAAAGGTGCGTGAGGACCGGAGCCTGGAGGCTTTGTTGCCGACTTTCTTTGGAGTTAAGACTAGAGAAGTCATCGATTTTACGCACCAATTAGCTACCCTGGTTGAATCTGGTATTGATATTCTTGCTGCATTACGAATACTGGAAGGGCAAACATCCAAACGTGCCTTTAAGAAAATTCTCGTCGGATTGATTGGAAGTCTTGAAGGAGGCTCCTCATTTTCCCGTGCACTCGGCAAATATCCGGAGATATTTCCTCATACTTATTGCCAGTTGATGCAGGCGAGTGAACAGATGGGGAGTCTCGAAGTCGGGCTGCGTCAGGCTGCTGAATATATAGAGAAGAAGGAAGATGTAGCAGGAAAAGTGAAGCGCGCTG
>JAGHDJ010000005.1 GCA_021159955.1 Dehalococcoidia bacterium | reverse complement strand
TCCCCCATTTCTTCATTGACCCTGATAACGGCATCCAGCAGGATGTGGTTGAGGTTATGTTGGCGAGCAAAGCCGCGGAATGCACGGGTATCTTTGGGCAGGCAGGTACCGCCGTATGGACTCCCCCCCTTAATCCCGTACTCGGGATTCCACAGCCCCTCTGCCGACTTTGCCACCAGGGAACTCACCGCATCACCGTCAATACCCAAGCTCTGACACACCGTATAGATTTCGTTGAAGAAGCTTATCTTGGTAGCATTGAACAGGTTATGAACATACTTTGCCATCTCAATCACCCTGGTTCCGTCATATATGATTTCCGCTTCAAACGGTCGGTAGAGAGAATCCAGCATCATAACCGACGCTTGGTCATAGGTGCCAATAGCTATCACCCATGGATGGATAAAGTCTTCCCCTGCTCTGGACTCTCTGAGAAACTCAGGGTTGAAGCACGCATCAAAATCATCCCTTACCTTCTTTCCCGAGCAGCGCTCCAGCATCGGGATTACCCTCTCCTCAGTAGTTCCAGGAAGAACGGTGCTTCTGACCACCACCAGGTGGTGGCTACTAACGACAGCCAGTTTGGTCCCCAGTTTCTCAATCGCATCATCAAAAAAACTTAAGTCAATACTCCCGTCAGCTACTGGAGTTGAAACACATACCATACTCACATCGAAGTTGCCAAGGTCATAATCCTCACATACACGGAGACCCTCTTTACTAAGCTTGTTGAGAACATCGCGGTCTGTATCATAAAACACAACGCGATGTCCTTTAGTCACAAACCCCTTACCTGTTGCGCTGCCAACCACCCCTGAGCCAATTATTAAAATGTCCTTTTCCAATATCCCTCTTCCTTTTCAGTAAGTCTCTTCGCGGCAGCACCCCACCATTTATATAACCACATCCAATAGATACACTACCAGTATTAGTCGGCCCTAAACTTATGTTAAAGCGTGCGCCACTGTATCTGAGTTTGCAAACACGATAATAGCTTTTTAGCTTGCGTATTGCAAATGCTATACTCGCTCATACGATTAGTGGCACATCTTATCCTCGACCCCTCTGACATACGAGAGTCCGATAAGTCAGACCACCTCTACCGATAATGAAGGAGCGATGACAAGTAAAAGATAAAGGTTCGACTAATACACACCGTAAGCATCGATGGACTCACCCGTTATACCCTGCGCACCTGCCCCCATACTGCGATTCACACTTTCTACCCCACTGACACCCTCCAGGTTAGCGATGATGTTACTCAGCTGTTCAATCCCCCTGGTTTCCACCACTAGGAATACAGTAGTGGTATAATCATCGTGGTTATCAATGCTCATCCTGCTGATGTTCACTGCTTCACCTGCCACAACACTGCTGATATCACGAGCCAACCCGACTCTATCCCATGCCTCAAGACGAATAGTAACGGGGTAAAGACGATCTATGCGTCCCCACTCAACGGGAATTAAGCGTTCCGTTTCACCCTCATGCACAATATTGGGACAGTTCTTGCGATGAACACTGACACCCCTGCCACGAGTAATGTAACCCACAATCTCATCTCCCGGAACAGGGTGACAACAATTTGCCAGGTGAGTAAGCATATTACCAACACCCAGCACCTGAATATCAGAAGCTGGTGCCAGCGTAGCCGCTGGCTTACCGGTATCCTTCTCCAGAACGTGCAGAGCTTTTGTCCTGGAGAGTAATTTATGGGTAATCTGATGAG
Organism: Dehalococcoidia bacterium; assembly: GCA_021159955.1. Lineage (GTDB taxonomy): Bacteria > Chloroflexota > Dehalococcoidia > UBA2247 > UBA2247 > JAGHDJ01. The sequence continues at coordinate 14,267 of JAGHDJ010000005.1, read as the reverse complement.
GACTAATTTCACCAAAGCCAATGGCAGCATAGAAATCTTCTTCACTGTTAAAGCGAAACAGCAAGGCAATCTTTCCATAACCAAATACGGTGATGCCCATACGATGCAATTCTTTACTCAGAATCTCCTTGCCACGCTCAATGTTTTCCCCTCTTTCCTCTTTCTTAAACCACTGCCTTATCCTCTGTCTTGCCTGAGATGTCTTAACATAACCCAGGTTGGCGTTTAACCAATCACGGCTGGGACCCTTTCTCTTGCCAACGATAACCTCCACAGTATCACCACTGCTTAAAGGAGTATTTAAGGAAGTCAGTCTCCCGTTAATCTTGGCACCAATGCAGCGGTGACCCAATTCACTGTGAATTCTATAAGCAAAATCAAGAGGAGTAGAACCCGCGGGTAAGTCTTTTATCTCACCCTTGGGAGTATAAACAAAAACCTGATCATCAAAGATATCCGTCCTTACCGATTCCAAAAACTCGGTAGAGCCACTGAGTTCCCGATGCCACTCGACAAGTTGACGTAACCATGATATCCTCTCCTCAAAACGCACATCACTCTTGCTCCCCGCTCCTTCTTTATAAACCCAATGGGCAGCTATGCCATATTCAGCCCTGCGGTGCATCTCATATGTGCGTATTTGCACCTCAAGAGGAGTAGTCCCAAAGCACATAACTACACTATGTAAAGATTGGTAATTATTATCCTTTGGATTGGCAATGTAGTCATCAAAACCACCATGAACTGGATGCCACATACCGTGAATAATACCCAGAACACGATAACAGTCTTCAACTTTATCCACCAGAACACGCAGTGCAATGAGATCATCTATCTCGCCAAAGTTCCTGCCTTGAGAAGCATACTTCTTCATCTTCTGATGAACGCTGTAGATATTTTTCTGCCTTCCACTAAGCTCTGCCTTTATCCCCATCTTATCCAACTCTGATTCCAGGGATTCAATTGCCCGTGTGACAAGCTCCATTCCCGCAGCACCCTTCTTGGCAACCAACCCCTCAATGCGGCGATACTCCACGGGATCGGTATAGGAAAAAGCCAGATCTTCCAGGATACCCTTTACTTCCCAAATCCCCAAACGATGGGCAAGGGGGGCATATATTTCCAGTGTTTCACGAGCAATTCTGCGCCGAGAACGTGCGGGTAAGGCATCAAGTGTCCTCATATTATGCAATCTATCAGCCAGTTTAATAAATACTACGCGGATATCCTCCGCCATCGCCACCAGCATACGGCGCACATTCTCAGCATGCTTTTCGCCACCACCAACAACATCCTCACCTTCACCACCTGGAATTCGCCAGACAACCTTATTCAGCTTGGTAACCCCATCAACTAGTCTTGCCACTTCAGCCCCAAACTCATCTTCTATCCGGGACAATGGAACATCGCTGTCTTCCACCACGTCATGAAGTAAGGCAGCACAAAGAGAGCTTGCATCCATCCGCAGATCAGCAAGAATGAGGGCGGTCTCCAGTGGATGTGAGATATAGGGTTCGCCAGAGAGGCGTTTCTGCCCCTCATGTGCCTGAGAGGCGACATAATAAGCCCGCTCTATCATGCGCAGTTTGTCATCGGAGAGGAGATATTTCCCTGCTTTCGACAGAAGCTCATCAATTGCAGCCGACTTGTCACGCTTCATGCCAGTTTCCCCCAGTATGCCCTTCAGAATATGATATTCATTTTACCACAAATTAGAATGCCAACAAAGATGCAACAGGAAGCACAACTGACCATCTTCCTGTATTCAAAAAAGGATTTAAGAGTCAGAAATCTCCAGAATAATTTTTCTGCTCATTATCTCACATATCCCTGCAGAACAGGGTCATTGACACTGCAATATGTCATTTGCAGGCATAAATTCTTAACATAACACCCATAAATGTATATTGTCATTATAAATATTATGTTAGTAAAAACGTTTTGAAAAGCCCTTGACAAACACACAGAACTGTGGTAGATTGTGGTATATCGTGGTAATTAGTGGTGATTAGTTCTGTAAAACTACTCACTATACAATCCTAAAAATTGCTGGAGACAGGGATGTTTCAAGGTAACCACAAACATAAAATAGATCGGAAGGGAAGATTGACCATACCCGTCGAGTTTCGAGAAGAACTTGAGGCAGGGGCAATACTCTCAATAGGTGTTGATGAATGCTTCTATATATATCCCAAAGATCAGTGGGACGAAATGGCTCAGAGTATGGCTTCAACAACACCATCCCGCAGCAAAATTAGAAGGATAAACCGACTCGTCTTCGGTAACGCTTTCAGCGTAAACCTTGATGCTCAGGGAAGGGTCGTTATCCCCCCCAGTCTACGACACCATGCCAGTATCGAAGATACAGCATTTTCAGTAGGAATGAATACCCACCTGGAAGTGTGGAGCGAGAAAGCATGGCTAAAGGAGCTGGAGTTGCTAAAGCAGGAAGCTTTTGACCTGTTTGAGACTAGAGAGGAGCGCAGTTGAGTCTTTTGACGACGACAAAGTATCATAACCCAGTCCTTCTGGAAGAAGTTAAGCAAGCACTCAATCTGCAGTTGGGTGGGCGCTATGTCGATTGCACCCTCGGAACCGGAGGACACAGCATGTCCATACTGGAGGAAATATCTCCAGGAGGACAATTGCTGGGAATCGATGCCGACTCGGAAGCAATTGCCATAACCAGAGAAAGACTGGATAAATATGGTCAATCGCTCGCCCTGGCTAACGACAATTTTAAAAATCTAAAAAAAATATGTGTCCAGCACAATTTCAACCCGGTAAATGGTATCCTCTTTGACCTGGGGTTATCCTCCCTGCAACTGGGGGACGCCAGCCGCGGATTCAGTTTCCAGACTGACGGACCACTGGATATGCGCTTCAGTCTATTGCAGAAGTTGACCGCAGCTGACATTGTAAACACCACACCACAAGCTAAATTAGCCCAACTGATAGAGGATTACGGCGAAGACTATCGGGGTCGACAAATAGCAAAACGCATCGTGGAGGAACGCCCGATAACGAGCACCCTTCAGCTTGCTCATCTGATAAGGCAATCGGCAAGCAAGTCGCACGGCAAGATTAACCCCGCAACCAAAACATTTCAGGCATTGCGTATCGCGGTAAATCGCGAACTGGGCAATCTGAAAACAGCTTTAGAGCAATCTATTGACCTGCTCGGTTTTAACGGCAGACTCGTTGTTATAAGTTACCACTCTCTGGAAGACCGAATAGTTAAGGATTTTATGCGGCGGGAAGCAAAGGATTGCATCTGCCCTCCCCTCACTCCAACCTGTGTTTGCGGACACACCGCCACGCTGAAAATTATCGGCAAAGGAATAATCACTCCGCCAGCAAGTGAGATAAAGGCAAATCCTCGCAGTCGCAGTGCCAAAATGAGAATAGCAGAACGTATCTAGCACAAAATAATTAGTAAACAACATGACGCCCACAGTTGACGTTGTAGTTAAGTGGTTAAGTTAAATACCACCTGACACGCTGCCAGCAGAATTAGGAGGGGCCTAAGATGTGACATATCATTGAATAGCCGACAGCAAGACAGTTACACAACCAGTGAAAGGGGGGAAGCTAAAATGGCAAAAACAAAACAATGCACCTTCGCCGCCATCGATGTGGGAACAAGTAAAATATGCAGTATCATAGCAAACGCCGGTCAGGGGAATGCTCTGCGTATTCTGGGAACGGGAGTAGCACCCAGCAAGGGTTTGTCCAGAGGTGTAGTAACCGACATCGAAGAAACCAAAGAGGCGGTCAAACAATCAGTTATCGAAGCCGAACGTGTCAGCGGACTCAATGTCCACTCAGCATATATAGGAGTCAGTGGAAAACACATCCAGTCACTCAATAATCGCGGAGTGGTAGCCATCACCCGCAACGACAAGCTTGTCAGTTCCAACGACCTGGATAGAGTGCTGGAATCGGCACGCAACATCACCATATCAGACGACAGAAGTCTGGTTCATGTCATTCCCAAAGACTATACCCTGGACGGACAGGTGGGAATTAAAGAGCCAGTCGGAATGCACGGCTTCAGATTAGATGCAGAAACACATATCATCACCGCAGCAACCACCTCTATCCAGAATCTGACTAAGAGTATACGCGGTGCAGGTGTGGAAGTGGAAGATCTTATCCTGAGCTCCCTTGCCAGCAGCGAAGCCGTATTAACCGAAGAAGAGAAGACCGAAGGGGTTATCCTTGCTGACATCGGCAGCGAAACCACAGACATAGCAGTATTCAAGAACGGGACGGTCTGGCATTCTACCGTGATACCAGTGGGCGGATATCAACTCACCAGAGATATTTCTATAGGATTGGGCGTCCCATTTGATGTAGCGGAACAGATGAAGAAGAAGTATGGAAAAGCCATTCCCATCCAGAACGGACTTGTGGAAACTTCAGATCATGAAGAGGGAAACGGGCACGGCATAGCCACCAAGGATCTGTGTGAGATAATCAGGGCACGAGTAGAAGAGATTCTGAGAATGATAGTCATAGAACTTCCACAGTCAGATTATATCTCCCTGGTACCCGCAGGGATAGTGTTAACAGGAGGGACATCCAACCTGCCAGGTATCGAAAAGCTCGGGCAGGATATACTACGTCTGCCAGTGCGAATAGGAATACCCAGAGATATATATGGGCTCACCGACAATCTTTATAATCCTGCTTATGCCACAGGCATCGGACTGATGCTCTGGGGAGCCAAGCACGAAGCAAGTGAAGGACTGCCACCATCCAATCTAAAAGACTCCATAGGAAGCACTTTTAGACATAACATGTTCCGTATAAAAAACATACTTCATCGATAAACGAATTTAGAGGTTCATTTATCGGTGATAGAAAGAGAGGGGGGATAATATAGTGAAATCGAACTTCGTTCCAAATCCAGCAAAGATCAAAGTCGTCGGTGCCGGCGGCGGCGGATGTAATGCCATCTCCCAGATGGTTCGCGAAGATATACAGGGAGTGGACTTTATTGGAGTAAATACCGACGCCCAGGCATTATTACTTACCGAGGCACCAACAAGGGTTCAAATTGGTGAAAAACTAACCAAGGGACTGGGGGCAGGTGGTAGACCAGAGATTGGCAGAAAGGCAGCAGAAGAAAGCAGGGATGAAATTAAAAATGTGGTCAGTGGTGCCGACATGGTCTTTATCACTGCAGGTATGGGAGGTGGCACCGGTACAGGTTCTGCCCCTCTGATTGCAGAACTGGCAAAGGAATCAGGCGCCCTCACCATCGCCATTATCACCAAGCCTTTTGCCTTTGAGGGTGCTCCGCGCAGGGCATCTGCTGAAGAGGGCATCAACGAACTGGTAGATAAGGTGGACACCCTGATTATCATTCCCAATGAGAGGTTGCTCAGCGTCTGCGACCATAAGGCGTTAATGCAAGAAGCGTTCTTGATGGCAGATAAAGCCCTGCTCAACGGAGTGAAAGCAATATCAGAAGTAATCACGGTTCCAGGCATGATTAACCTCGATTTTGCCGACATAAAAGCAATAATGGAAGATGCCGGACCTGCATGGATGTCTATCGGCGTTGGTTCAGGGCAAAACAGGGCAGTTGATGCGGCAAAGGCTGCTCTGGACAGTCCATTGTTAGATGTAAGTGTCGACGGAGCCAGGGGTGTTCTGTTTGTCATCACCGGCGGAGATGACCTCACCCTGCATGAAGTTAATGAAGCCGCTGAAGTCATCAGAGGATCAGTCGATGTCGATGCCAACATCATCTTTGGCGTGGTCTTCGACCACAAACTGAAAGACGCCATGAAAATCACTCTGGTTGCCACGGGGTTCGCTTCCAGACTGGGACCAGGGCTTAAAGATGAGGAAATCAGACGTATCCTCAAAACATTAAAGGATGACGGCGACATGGACATTCCCGCTTTTATGCGGCAGTCCAGCAGTATCATAAACAGGGTACCTGTAATTAAACCTGTAACCAGAACACAGACGTCACCTTACACCCCAGTAAAAACAACTAAGGCATGCTAAAGAACTCGGAAAGAATATCAAGCCTTAAAATAAAGGCTGTCTCAGTAATGAGGCAGCCCTTATTTTAAGAACGAAACAATATAATTCATCCAGCATTATGACAAGGAAGACTCACCTGCCACGAGTTGCCAACACCCCCGATACATGGTATAAAGGACAATCTATCAGGGTTAACTTAAAGCAAAGTCAGGTAGCGATGAATATACAGCGGCGTAACGATAAGGACATCAACAGGATACTTCATGAGAAGGGATACCGCATAACCCCCCAGCGAACGATGATACTACACGCCATCAGTCATAGAACGGGACACTTCAGCGCCGAAGAGATATATGCGCAGGTTAAACCGCAATATCCCCAATTTAACATCTCCACCGTCTACCGCACTCTGGAGATGCTGGAAGGCATCAAGCTGGTAACGAAAACCAACTTAGGTGACGGCAGAACGCGCTATCACACAGAAGAGAAGGGACATCATCACCACCTTGTCTGTCAACAGTGCGGGGCAATCACAGACATGAGCGATGATATCTTCAACCCGCTGAGAAAACAGCTAAAGCGCCAGTATGATTTTGATGCCATCTTAAAACATGTGGCAGTCTTTGGCACATGCAGTAAGTGCCAGAAAAAATAGCCCCCTGCTGCACCATTTCCGCTAATATATTACAAATACCTCAGGATGCTACCAATTCAGTTCCTTCCTCTCTTAAACAGATTTTACCCCCCACAACCTCAGGTTGAAATCACCACAAACAAAGACGTAGAATACAGGGGCAAATTACTGCAAATAACGCCGTAAATAAATAAACAGATTCACAGTAAAAAGGGAAACTACTCGGATGAGCAAACTTCTAGATAAACTGCAAGATTATTCTCACAAGCAGAGTCAAGCCATAGGTTTTAGAACACAGCCATCAAGCTCTAAAGAACAAACAAGTCCAATAGTCGTCTCTCTATCAAGTAGTGATATCGGGTTGATACCCGATATCATCGCAGTGGGCATTGGTGCCATACTGATAAATATCAAGTTGGGGAGGCAGACGAAGACAACTCTCACCAAAATATCAAAGGCGGCGAGAGATATCCCATGGGGTATATCAACAACTAACATTGAGGCAAAGCAAATAAGCATGTTACTAAAAGCTGGATGTGATTTTATCGTCTTTGATGCAGCCACAACACCAGCATCACTAGTAGAGGAAGAGAACATCGGCAAGATACTTAGGATAGAGCAGATGACAGATAATGAGCCAATAGAAGTGGTGGGGCAGTTGCCAATTGATGCCATATTCATCGACAATCAAGAGCTGCCAAACCCGAGCATACAACATTTGATGCTCTGCCAGTACCTATCCGAGACCACGGGCAAACCGCTCCTCTTCACCACCCCTCTTGAAGCAGATAACAAAGGACTTAAATCCCTGCACCAGTATGGAGTGTGCGGCATAGTAACAAAGATAAGAGCAGGTTACTCCAGAGACGAACTACAAAGGATAGTCCTGAATATCAACGTGCCGCTCACCAAAAGCAAACGTGCCAAAACAACTGCACTGCTGCCATCTACCATGATGGATGAAAGTCCTCTGGAGAAAGACTTAATAATACCAGAGGATAAACTTAACTGCCCCGGATAAACCTCTCAACTGAGAGGGCAGCCACAGTTCCATCTCCTACTGCCGCCGCAACCTGCCTCACAGAGTTATGACGAACGTCACCGGCAGCAAAAACACCTGGCAAGCTGGTTTTCATCATTCCTCCGGCATCAACGATAACACTGCCCTTTCCATCCAAATCAAGTATGCCCTGGAGATAAGAGGTGTTTGGTTTAAATCCTATCGCAACAAATACCCCGGAGGCATCCAGATCCGCTTCGCTGCCCGTCTTAACATTGCGCAACCTGACACTCTCCACCCTTTCCTTCCCTTCTACTGCCACCACCACCGAATCCCAGACAAAGTCTATTTTGTCATTTGCCATAGCTCTATCCTGAAGCAGCTTGCCAGCACGAAGCTGGTCACGACGATGAATGATGCTGACTTTATCAGCAAACTGAGTCAGAAAAATAGCCTCGGTTATTGCAACATCACCCCCTCCAACCACCACCAATTTACTGCCCCGAAAGAAAGGTCCATCACAGGTGGCGCAATAAGAGACACCCCTGCCCATGAATTCTTTTTCCCCGGGTACGTTCAATCTCATCAATTCAGAACCGGAGGCAATAATGACCGCCTTTGCCCGATATTCCCCCTGTGGGGTAGTTACAATTTTGTATTGCCCGTCAATCTTAAACTCGAACACCTCTCCCTGCACAATCTCCAATCCATATCTTGCCGCCTGTTTCTCCATCAATTGAGCCAGATCAAAACCACTGATACCTTCAGGAAAACCGGGGTAGTTCTCTACCAAATCAGTTTTTATTATCAATCCGCCAACAGAACTCTTTTCTATAAGTACCGCGTTCAAACCTCCCCTGCAGGCATAAACAGCTGAGGTAAGACCAGCAGGTCCCCCACCAATAATTATCAACTCTCGCTCCATATTATTCACACTTTCGTCTCCTCTTTCTCTGAGTCAGTCCTTTCCCACTTATCACAGCGTCCACCCCAGCGAGCCAGAACCTTACCATCAAGGGAAATCTGCGCTATCTCACACCTGTTAGAACAGCCATGACACTCAAAAGACGAAGTGTGATAGTCCGCCATACTGACATTAAAACCATTGAACTTGCTTTCCCCTTTAGTTACTTCCATCTCTTCGTGTGCCAGGAGAGCCACCCCAATTGCTCCGGTTACTTCGTGGTGAGGAGGAACAATAACATCCACACCCAACTCCTCTTTAAACGCCCTCAAGATGCCCTGGTTAAAAGCGACTCCTCCCTGAAATACCACCGGGGGTAATATTTCCTTACCCAATCCAACATTGTTAATATAATTGCGCACCATCGCCTGACACAGACCATGCAAGATATCATCCACAGGGTGTCCCATCTGCTGCTTGTGTATCATATCCGACTCAGCAAAAACGGTGCATCTGCCGGCGATACGCACAGGATTATTACTCAGCAGAGAGCGGCTGCTGAATTCCTTAATATCCATATTGAGGCGCAGCGCCTGATGGTCCAGAAAACTGCCAGTGCCGGCAGCGCAAACTGTGTTCATACCAAAATCTACAACGATACCATCACGGACAATGATAATCTTGCTGTCCTGTCCACCTATTTCCATAATAGTATGCACATCGGGGATATAATGCAGCGCACCCACTGCCTGTGATGTTATCTCATTCTTCACTATATCCGCACCCAGAATCACTCCTGCCAGATAGCGAGCACTGCCGGTAGTTCCCACTCCACACACCTCAATGTCTTCATGGGAAACATTACTAAGTTCACGCAAACCATGTTGGATAGTTACAACAGGATTACCCTCAGTGCGTAGATAGGTGGAGAATAAGAGCTGGTCATCCTCATCCAATGTGACAATCTTAGTAGTCACAGAACCAACGTCAACGCCAAGATAAACTGGCTTCATAATAGTCCCCAGGTAAAAAATATTTTTGAACTACACTCTTGCAAGCTTCTCACTCTTTCTGGACACCCGCCTCTTACGCTCCAGAAGATCAACGAATGCCTCCAGTCTGGTTATCATACCGGCTTTCCCCATCTGCTCATCACACAAAATCGTGAGTACGGGGAGGTTCTCTCTGGTAGAAGCCATAATGTTCATTGCCACAGTCTCAGGCATACAGGTAAACGGCGCCAGGTGAACCATGCCATCATACTCATCATTGCAAAGCACTTTCTCTCCTACCGACTCCCAGCCATCTCCCCCAACGTCGTGCTTGAGATAGGGCATAGCCGCCTTATGAATCTTCCTATTCTCATCCACACCAATATTGTTAAGGAAAAAGCTAAATTTTGCCCACTGTGAAAGATAGTTGTGTCGCCTCACCTCTACTCCCAATTTCCCCAATTCCACCTCAACATCCATATTGGCAAATGGCTCCAGCACAACGTAAATCTCACCGATAATCCTCACTAACAGGGGGTCCGCATTGGGGTCAAGGGGTATTTGCCTCAACCTGTCCACATAGTCTGCTTTAATCTTCTTCAGTTCAGCATGACTGCCTGCCATATCAATCGCATCAACCGCCTGTCGATAGATGCCAGTGGCAGTACCCTTATGCAACTCCCTGGGACGTATCTTGTGCACCATCCGCTCCAGATCATCCACCACGCCCAACTTGACCAATCCAAAACGGAGAGCTAACAATATGCGCAGCCAGGAAGCGCCCCCGCTCGCCACTTTTATGAGTGACATCATATCCCTCAATTTCCTCTTGGAAAGCTCGAAATACAGCATCTGGAAATCAAATCCCATATCGCGCAGAATCCACTCCTGAGTTTTAGCATAGTGACCCAGACGGCATATGCCTGCTCCGCCAGCATGTATTATGGTATCTGCCCCCAGTTCACAAACCTCAATGAGATTACCTAATGTCAGCTTGAAGGGGATACACAAGCCTTCAGGAGCATACTTCACACCCAAAGACAGGGAACGCTTGGAGTTGGATGGGGGCACTATCAGTTCAGCTCCACCAGCCAGCTCCCGAGCTATTGCCTTAGCAGGAATATAAGCACTGCCACAATGAGGGAATCCTACCTTCATTTCCTTTACCGCCTCTTATTCCTGTGTATCATATCCACAAAAGCTTCAAGTCGGGTAATCAATCCAGCATCTGCAGTATGTTCATCCACAATAAGCTGCATAAAGGGCTTTTTTAACCGTACCGCATACCGCCGCACGGTATCCATCATCAGTGAATCAGGTCCACAACAGAATGCCATAACCCCTATCACCCCATCAACATCACTGCGGAGATAGTATCCTCCAGCACCAACCAGATCACGACCATATGACCAATATGCCCCCCCATCAACAGCAACTGTCCCTGAATGGAGGTCTACCTCCCTGACCATTTCCGGAGTTGCCACCCGAATCCCCATTTTCCTAAGACGTAAAATAACGCGATTACTTACATACGCGTCGTAGAGTAAATAAGGGTGACCGATAAGCGCAATACTGTCTCCAGATAGGAATTTCTCAACTTTGTCTACCTGCCTATGTCCATTACCACCAAACATCTCATCCATCACCTCAAGCGGAGTCTGACCCCATTCACACATATAATCTACATACTGGTGATGAACCCGCCACGCTTCCTCAGCTGCCCGCTTCACCTTGAACGGATTATGCGTAAGCCGAGACCCTAATTTGTAGATTCCACGGTAGAGATTTCCCTTGCCTTTTTCAACATCGACATCAAGCTCAAGGATTGGAGGACACTCAGGAACCACAGCACGCGTCATATCGGGAAGCCCTAAAAACTTAGAACAATTATAAACACCCTTCTCTACACAACGAACGGCGGGGACGAACATATAGTCACATTTATCTGACAGATAAATGGTATGCCCCATAAAAACCTTAACGGGTAAACAGGTCTCAGCCACCATCATGGAGGAACCCGCAGTCACCATCTCCCTATTTGTGGGAGGGGTAGTTACTACTTCAGCCCCAAGTAACTCAAAAAATGTTTTACAGAGAGGATAATATTGATAGTAGAGCAAAGCTCCAGGAAAACCTACACGCATCAGTTATTTCGTCCGCCAGCATATAAAACCACAATCCCTATTATAACAAGCTCAACAATACCACACAACCAAGAAGCTACACTCCGAAGCACCACATCTCAAACCTGCTTACCGATAACAGAACAATGCTCCAGTTGAGACATAACAGCAAAGGCAGTATAATTTTACCTATGAAGATATCCAGTCTGGGAGAATTCGGCTTAATCAAGTTATTATCAGAAATTATATCCTCTGAAGGAGCCGACAGAACAGTAGAAGGTATCCCCCTTATCACTATCGGGGATGATGCCGCAGCATGGTATTGCAACAGTCCCGTTGAGACAGCCAGCACAGATACCATGGTGCAGAACATACATTTCACACTGCAGAACACCACATGGAGAGAACTCGGCTGGAAGGCACTGTCCAGCAATCTCAGCGACATCGCCGCCATGGGAAGCACACCACAATATGCCATAGTATCCCTATCCCTACCAGGAGACACAGATGTCGATTCAGTCAGTCAGCTTTACCACGGGATGGCTGGTTTAGCTCATAGATTTAACACCGCCATAATTGGAGGCAACATCAGTAACGCCCCGCTGCTGGTTATCACAATATCACTGATAGGAAGTTCAGATGGAAGCCTTCTTACTCGCTCAGCAGCACAAGCTAACGAATGTATCGCCATTACCGGCTACACCGGATCATCAGCAGCAGGTCTACATATGATTAAAACGCAATTGAGTCTTGATGATGAAACGTCCAGTTTACTGAGAAGCTCACACAACCAGCCCTATCCCAGAATTTCGGAAGGACAGCTTCTATTGCGCCACGGAGTACGTGCGGCAATAGATATTAGCGATGGCTTAATTCAGGACCTTGCTCATTTATGTAAAGCAAGTGGGGTAAGCGCTCACATCTTCGCAGACAAAATACCTATTCACCCTCTGGTAAGGAACGCCTTCCCTTCAGATTGTCTCAATTTTGCCCTATCTGGCGGCGAAGACTACGAACTCATTTTCACTGCTCCCCGCAAGGTGATAGAAGATATAAAGAAAGATACAGGCTGCCCAATTAACATAATCGGCGATATCACAGACGGCAATCCAGGGCAGGTAGACATAATCAATAATGAAGGCACTGTTATCACCCAAAACAGTCATAGTGGCTGGGATCATTTCTCTCCAAGAAAACTATGAATAATGACTATTCACTCCATATAATCAGCGATTGCCCAAAGCAAACGCAGAACATCGGGATAAAACTCGGGAGACTGTCCCAGGAAGGAGACGTCTTGCTACTAACAGGAAATCTCGGGGCAGGAAAAACCTGTCTGACTCAAGGTATCGCCCGGGGATTGGATATCCAAGAATATACATCCAGTCCATCGTTTATGGTGGTTAAGGAATATTATGGCAGACTTCATTTATACCACATAGACCTCTACCGCCTGGAGCAAACCGCAGAGATACTGGACCTGGGACTGGACGACTATCTTTACGGAGAGGGTATCTGTGTAGTAGAGTGGGCAGACAGAGAACCGGCAGTATTGCCCGAAGAAAACCTGCTCATTAAAATGAGCTATATATCGGACAGCAAGCGTTATTTAGAATTCGAAGCCAGAGGAGAGCGCTACTCCGAGTTGTTGTCAGAACTGCACTCCCAATTATCACATCAAAATGGCGACAGAGGAATAAATGCAGTTAGCTATTGATACATCAACACATAATGTAAGCACTGCCCTCTCCAGCAACGGGGAGATATCAGCAAAGTATAAGTGGGACACCCGGATGAACCACACGGTAGAACTGCTGCCCAATATACTCAGACTCATAGAGCAAAGTGCCAGTAGCATTAACTCCATTGACGGACTCGCAGTTGCCATAGGTCCGGGGAATTTTAACGGACTGCGCGTAGGGATAAGCGTGGCAAAAGGTCTATCTCTATCTCTAAACATCCCCATAGTGGGAATAGGCACTCTGACAGCAGAAGCCTTCGCTCACTCCAATTCCCCCCTGCCTATCTGCCCAATAATCAGTGCTAGCCGCCATGAAATTGCCGCTGCGCTGTATCAGATACAGGAAGGTAAGTGGCTCCAACTAACCAAAGAGCATATAACCACAGTAACGAAACTACTTTCTGAAACACCAGAAGATACCATCTTCTGCGGCGAGATTACTCCCTCCGTAGAAACCGAACTCAAAAACGCATTCGGAGAAAAGGCATCTATTTCTCACCTCACAGACCAGATGTGCAGAGCAAATTTGATTGCCCAATTAGGATGGAGACGTTTGAGTAAGGGCGATTTAGACAACCCCACAAGCTTGCAACCTCTCTACCTGCGACGTCCCCCAATAACCAAACCAAAAGCAAGTAAACACGTCCTGACATCACAAAACATCCCCAAGAGAGATTAATGTCAGCCAGAATGAGAAATATTGGAGAAAAATAATTATGGAGAGAAACGAACTGCCAGCCGATATAGATAAACTCTACAACAGGTGCTTTGCCTGTGGAGAAAAAAACCCCATCGGACTAAAACTTAAATTCAACAAAGAGGGAGCTCTTGCCAAAGCAGAATTTAGCCTCAGTGAGCTATATCAGGGAT